>NZ_SFBZ01000320.1:0-5371 GCF_007095495.1 Microcystis sp. M_QC_C_20170808_M9Col
TGATGCAAGGGTGATGCAAGGGTTTTAAGAGATTCTAGCAGATTTAAGTGCATTTGGGAAGCTCTCAATCAAGCTAAAAGCCCTTTCCTGTAAGGTTTTTAGATTTATTCAGCAAACCCCAATTAGGGTCTGCTGAAAAAGTCCCTCAGGGAATTATGTGATATTGTCTGGCAATTTTCACTGGTATCGAACGCCTCAATGGTTCTGATCGCCGCACCTTCCCCACCGGTGCGTTGCTGGGGGTGGGGCATGACGCTTAAATGCTATTTTGGTTTAGTTTGGACGCTAATAGGGCCATTAACGCTGGTTTGACAGGCTAAACGATAATTTTCGGGTTTTTTCTTCAGACAGCGCTGTTCAAAGTCGGTTTTGGCCGAGAGATTTTCCATCCCCTCGACAATTGCCACTATACAAGTACCACACTGACCGTAACCGCCACAATTCATCAATTTACCGCCAAAAGTGTAGATATCAACGCCATTCTGGATTGCTTTCTCTCGTAAATTCGCTCCATCTGCCGCTACCACGATCTTATTCTCTTTGACGAAGTTGATGTTACCCATGACTGTGTTACCCTAAATTTTTGCAAATTAATATTAAAAAATATTAAATTTTTTTGATTGTAACATTTTTGGCTCGCTGTTCTAAATATTCGGCGATGCCAATAGCGATCGCTTTTTTGCCGATAAATTTCCCCAATGCCGCTTTTGTGACCAAATAAGCCACCTGTTCCCCTTGATCGCCCTTTTCCTCACCCCTATTAGCAATGACGGCCTGATAGCCCTTTTCTAGGCGTTTACGGGCGATTTCCAGTAACTCCTCCTGACTGACTCCCTCCTGATACTTGAAAGTCACCATCTCTAAATCGGGAAATTTTTCTCTCACCTTGTCAATCACTTTTTCCGTCGGCACAAAATTAAGATTTAACGGCCCACCACTGGGAATTTTGCCAGAAAAAGGGCTTTCTAAGCGATAATCTGCCACTGCTGCCGAAAAAATCCCAAATTTATAATCTTTACTGCCTAATTCTCCCATAACCTTCCCTAGATACTCGTCATAAGTTTCAATAATTTCATGGGGTAAATAAGCGGGAGGTGTATAGCTGCCGCGTCCGTGGATTAATTGCACCTTTGCCCCGCGCAGGTACAATTCTTCTGCAATAGCGACTCCTAATTGTCCGGTAAAACGATTGGTTAAACGACGAATATTATCGATAATAACGGGTGTGGGTCCACCAGTGACTAAAATCGGCCTATTTTTCAGGACAGAATTACTGAGAATCCCACAGGCTGCTACGGTAATCTCTTTTTCCCCGGGGAGATTGTGCTTACCGTAATCATCCCGGGGTGACATAATCTGGACTCCCCAGCGATCGAGAGTTTGCAAAGATTCGGTCAGAATAGCATTATGTAAACTGCCGTGCATGGTGGGGACAAGCAGAATTTTAGTTTTTCCCTTTTCCTGTCGTCCCAAGGCCGAGGCCAAACATGAAGTGATCACTCCGTCAGCGATTCCGTAACGAAACTTATTAATCGTGTTATAGGTAGCGGGGGCGACTAAATAAAGATCAAAGGGAGATTGATCGCTTAAATGTTCTGCTTTTGCCGTTAATTGGCTAATTACGGGATTAACCGTACTCCATTCCAAAGCTTCCTTAGTGACGTATCTTAAAGCTTCTTCCGAGACAAAAGCCACGACTGTAGCCCCGAATTTCCGCAAAGATCGGGCAATTAGCGGCGCTTTCATGGCCGCAATCCCTCCTGTCACCAGTAAAGCAATACGTTTACCCCAGAGATGATGACTTTCTAAGGGTACTTCGCGATCGCTTAAGGGCGAATCCGTCGGAGAAGAGAAATTCCAAGTCATAAATTTGGGGGTTGGGAGATGGGGAGTGGGGAGTGGGGAGTGGGGAGTGGGGGAATGGGGGGATGGGGAAATGGGGGAATTCAACTAAAAAACCCCAAAACCCCAAAACCCTAAAATCTCAATACCCAACACCTTCTAACTGATCACTGATCACTGATAACTGATTTCAAGATTTGTCTATCTCTGACCGAGAAACTGGTTATCCTAGTAAATAAAGGGTTGCTTCGGTGTTCTTATGATTGACAAAATTTTAACTAAAGTTCGATCGCTTGCCAAGCCGCTATTAGTTCTAGGATTAGTGACAACGCTGATTTTAGGCAATGTTTCCAGTGCTTTGGCGGCATCGGGGGGTAGAATGGGGGGCGGTAGTTTTCGCGCCCCTAGTCGCAGTATTAGCCCTTCTAGAGGTGGTGGTTACAGTTCCCCCGGTTACGGTGGAGGTATTGGTTTTCCCTTCCTCTTACCCTTCTTTTGGGGTGGTGGTGGCGGTGGCTTAATTTCTCTGTTAATCTTTTTTGCTATTGCCAATTTCCTCGTTAATGCTTTCCGTAATGGTGGAGGCAGTGATGAGAATGGTATGACGATAGAATCCGGTTATGAAACCGTCTCCGTGGCTAAAGTACAGGTGGGTTTGTTGGCTAATGCCCGTTATCTGCAACAAGAATTAAATCAAATCGCCCTAACTGTGGATACTAGCACCTCCGAGGGACGCGTCGAAGTCTTACAAGAATCGGCCCTCGCCCTGTTACGTCATCCGGAATACTGGGTTTATGGTAACGTCGATTGCCAACAAACCAGCCTCAGCAGTGCAGAAGCGAAGTTTAATCAGTGGTCTCTCAACGAACGCGGTAAACTAACGGCGGAAACCTTAACTAATTACAATAATCAACTGCGTCAAGGTTCTCAAGAAAATATTTTACCCGAATCGGCTGGAGAATTAGCTAAAACCGCACCGGAAGGCTATATTTTGGTGACTATTTTAGCCGGCATTGTCGGTAAATTTTCTCTAGCCAAAATTAATGATTCCCAAGACTTGAAACAAGCCCTGCAACAAATTGGTAGTATGGGAGGCGATCGACTTTTAGCGGTAGAAGTGATTTGGACTCCTCAAAGCGAGGGTGATATTCTCAGTCAAGACGACATTCTCGCTAATTATCCCGATCTGAAATTGGTGTAATTTGTCGGGGTATAACCCTAGATATTGGCCAAAATCTCCCTTTTACGGGGAGATTTTTTGATTATTAAGCAATTGCTCCCGTGATGGGATTTTTAGGTGTGTCACGATGCCCTAACACACCCTAACCATTAACAATATAATTCCTGAATCCACTGCCATTCTTGGGCTAATCCTTCGGCTAAAGAGACTTGGGGATTATAACCTAGAATAGTACGGGCTTTGGTGACATCGGCGGCGGTGTGACGGGCATCTCCCCGGGCGAGTCCTTGATGCGATCGCTCGATAGGTTTACCGATGACTTTTGCCATGGTATCCAAGACATCCAACAATACCACGCGACTACCACCACCAATATTAAACACCTCCCCCACCGCTTCCGGCACTAGGGCAGCGGCTAAATTAGCGGCTACAGCATCGCTAATAAAGGTAAAATCGCGGGTTTGTTTGCCATCTCCGTAGATGCCGATCGGTTTACCTGCGATCGCTGCTTGAAAAAACTTATGGAAAGCCATATCGGGACGTTGCCGCGGTCCATAAACGGTGAAATAACGCAAGGCAGTGACGGGAACGTTAAAATTCTGGTGATATAGCCAACAGAGTCTTTCTGCCGCTAATTTGGTGATGCCGTAGGGTGAAACTGGTTGGGGACAAAGGGTTTCGGGAGTCGGCATCGTTTCCGCATTGCCATACACCGAGGAAGTGGAAGCAAAAACCATCCGTTGTAAAGAAGGGGTTTCCTTAGCGGCCTCAAGAATAATTTGAGTGGCATTTATATTCCTTTCGGTATATTGACGAAATCCATCACCCCAGCTTGCTCTGACTCCTGCTTGGGCTGCCTGATGGAATAATACTTCTACTCCTTGCAACAGTTGTCGCCAGTCAAGGGCTTGTATATCCGCTTCAATTAACTTAAATTCGGGATATTTTGCTAGAATATGGGCATTTTTGCGCTTTAAACTGGGGTCGTAATAATCGTTAAATTGATCGATACCGATCACCTGATCTCCTTGTTCTAAAAGCTTTTGTGCCAAGTTAGAACCGATAAAACCTGCGACACCAGTAACAATATGAGTAGCCATTTAATCCTAGTCGTTGATATTTTGTATCGATTGTAAGCTAAGACGCATTTAAACCGCTTATTCTTAGATTAGCAGAATCTCCCCCAACCCCCAGGGTAATCGCATATTGATAGAGTTCTCAAATTCCGAGGAGTTAGGTCTAAAATTCGATGGCCAACTCAGGCTTTGACCTGCACAAGGCTCCCGAATCTCTGGTTTTGCCAGTCATTATGACCTAACAAACCCCGAACTGACCTTATCTACTCAGTTCCTTAAAGTCCCAAAACTCCTCATCAACTACAGGATTAACATCTACCTCCTCTCGCTGTCAACGGCACTGGCGGCTAAGATTTTGACCATCAAATCATTGTTCATTAGGTTCTGCCTAATTTTCAATTAAGTACGGGATTATAAAATATGCAATATCAAGTCAATCTCAAACAAACAGAAGAGGGATATGCCGTTTGGTGTCCTAGTTTACCCGGTTGTGCTTCTCAAGGGACAACTAAAGAAGAAGCACTCAATAATATTCAAGATGCAATTCAGTCTTATTTAGAAGTTGCTGCAGAATTAAATCAAGGGATCGAATCTTATTATGTAGAAGTTGAATTAAATCATGCCTAGTCTTGCTGGAATTAATCATCAACGAGCAATTAAAGCATTTGAAAAAGCAGGATTTCAGATTGTTCGACAGGGAAAACATATTACCATGACTGATGGACAACATATTCTCACTATTCCAAGGGCTAATCCAATTAATGCCTATACAATGGGAACAATTATTAAAGGTTCAGGATTAACTATTGAAGAATTTAAAAAACTTTTATAAAACAATCTCAACCCATGAACGAACAACGCACCCAATCCCGTCTAAACTATGATTTTTTTGATTATTTGATTAACTAGGATTTTTCTCGGCTATGATCTCTGGGATATAATCGTAATAATCGCGCCATAACCCTAACAATCATCGTCCTCATTCAATCATTCACATAGTCTAAACTATGATTTTTGTGATTATTTGATTAACTAGGGTTTTTCTCGGCTATGATCTCTGGGATATAATTGTAGTCATCCTGCTATTATAGTCCTCATTCAATCATTCACATAGTCTAAACTATGATTTTTTTGATTATTTGATTAACTAGGATTTGGTGGTGATTCGGTAGTAGTGATGGCGGCTTAATCCTTTGCTTTGCTGTGCATTGTAGTCATGGATAAAATACCAAACAGCCCCAACGTGATTCTCCATTTTTTTAGAGAAAGATAG
>NZ_SFBZ01000321.1:0-27053 GCF_007095495.1 Microcystis sp. M_QC_C_20170808_M9Col
TCGTTAGAATTAGCAGGACTAATTCTAGAATCGATGCTAATTGCCTCTAATTTTGGCTTGTGTGCTACCGTTAAAACTCAAACTGTTGTCAAAGCACCTGATTGGGTTTATATTCCCTCAGTAAAACCCATTGCTAGTGGAGAAATTCGGCGCAGTTACACTCCCCATCTTGAAGGAGAAATTCCTACCATTGTCCTAGAGTTTATCTCAGAAACCGAAGGGGGTGAATATTCCATTAACCCTCACTATCCCTATGGAAAATGGTATTTTTACGAGCAAATCTTACAAGTACCTATCTATGGAATATTTCAGCCAAAAACCGGAGAATTAGAAATTTATCGATTGAATCAAGGAAGATATGAACAACAAAAACCTGATGAAAACAATCGTTATTGGATAGCAGAGATTAACTTATTTTTGGGAGTCTGGCAGGGAAAAAAAGCGGAAGTAACAGCCTATTGGTTGCGCTGGTGGGATAAGTCGGGCAATCTGTTATTATGGGGGAGTGAACGAGTCGCACAAACTGAATATCAACTCGAACAGGAGCGAATGTTACGGCACAAATTAGCTGAAAAATTAAGAGAAATAGGCGTTGAACCAGAAACCTTGTAGGAGACTTGTCAAATGCTGATAAAATCATGGAAGGAATCTTGGTAATGATTCGGGGCTGAAGATGCAACCTAACCTAACAAATGACTTAAATCACATTCTTGCCCATACTAAAACCCTGTGGGAGGAATTGCGGGGACAACGGATATTTATTACCGGAGGTACAGGCTTTTTTGGCTGTTGGTTATTAGAAAGTTTTATTTGGGCTAATGATCAGCTAGACTTAAAAGCATCGGCAGTGGTTTTAACCAGAAATCCTGATAGTTTCAGGCAAAAAGCTCCTCATTTAGCCAATCATCCCGCTATTCAATTCCCTAGCGGTGATGTTAGGTCATTTCAGTTTCCTAAAGGGGAGTTTTCTTATATTATTCATGCGGCAACGGATGCAAGTTCTCTAGTACATCAAGAGGATCGTCTTTTTGTCCTAGATACTACAGTACAAGGGACTCGGCGAGTGCTAGATTTTGCTAAAAATTGTGGCACAAAAAAATTATTACTAACTAGCTCAGGAGCAATTTATGGTCAACAACCCTCAGATATAAGTCATATTCCGGAAAGTTATCAAGGGGCGCCGGATGTGAGTTCTCCTAACTCCGTTTATGGAGAGGGAAAACGACTCGCAGAACTCTTGAGTGTCTTGTATGCTCAGGAGTATAATATAGAGGTAAAAATCGCCAGGTGTTTTGCCTTTGTCGGTCCCTATTTACCTTTAGATGGATCTTTTGCCATTGGCAACTTTATCAAGGACAGTTTAGAGGGAAAAACGATTCATATTAAAGGAGATGGAACCCCCTATCGTTCCTATTTATATGCTTCGGATTTGATGATTTGGTTATGGACTATATTATTTAAGGGTGAGTCTTGTCGTCCTTATAATGTGGGTTCAAATGTGGAAATCAACATCAAAGATACCGCCTTAGCAGTGGCGGAAATTGCTGGACACCCTAATTCTATCACTGTTGCTCAAGAACCAGTTGTAGGTCAACGGATTGCCAGATATGTACCCGCTACTGACAGAGCATTAAAAGAATTAGGACTCAAGGCAACCGTTGATTTATCTACAGGGATTAAAAAAACCCTTGCATGGTATCAACAAAGACTAACACAAACTGATAATCATTGAGGAGTTTAACTCATGAAATTTGCGGCGAATCAACTCCGTCAAACTGTTCTGAGGATGGCCTTTGCTGGTTCGACCGTGCATATTGGCTGTGCCTTTTCTATTATCGAGATTCTCGCAGTTCTCTATCGTTCTTACCTAAATCTAGGGAATGGTCAACCGGAGTCCCCCGGCAGAGATTATTTAATTCTCAGTAAAGGTCATGGAGTAATGGCTCAATATGCTTGTATGTATGAGTTAGGCTGGCTAACGGATAAGGATATTGATAATTACTTTGGGGATGGTACAATTCTTAAAGGGTTATCTGATGCTCATGTGCCTGGTTTAGAAGTAAGTTCAGGGTCTTTAGGGCATGGTTTATCTGTGGGTGTTGGCATAGCGTTAGCTAGTAAAATTAAAGGAACCGGACAGCGTTGTTTTGCCCTTGTGGGGGATGGAGAAATTAATGAGGGGTCGATTTGGGAAGCCCTACTTTTTGCCTCTCATTTTCAACTATCTAACTTGTTAGTCATTGTAGATGCTAATGGTTATCAAGCGATGGGTACTACTCAAGAAGTGATGAATTTAGGTCAAATTGCTGATAAGTTCCGGGCTTTTGGTTTTGACTGTCGAGAAGTAGATGGTCATGATGAAAAGGCATTATATCAGGTCTTTCAAGAATTATTAGAACTGTCTTCTTCTTGTCCTAAAGCTGTTATCGCTCACACGGTTAAAGGGAAAGGTGTTTCTTTCATGGAAGATAATAATGTTTGGCATTATAGCCGCTTAAATCGAGAAATTTATGCACAAGCTAAAGCCGAATTAGAACCTCAAGTTTACAAGGATAAATTAAGTTTATGAGAAACGCTTTTTCAGATGCTTTAGTCAAATTTGCTTTAGGGGATGAGCGAGTTCTGTTATTAACCGGGGACCATGGTTATGCTTTATTCGATGATTTTCGTCAGGCTTGCCCTAAACAATATATTAATGCGGGGGTAGCAGAACAAAATATGGTAGGTGTGGCGGCAGGACTCGCTAAATCGGGGTTTTTTCCAGTAGTTTATGGTTTAAGTTCTTTTCTGCCGATAAGAGTTCTAGAACAAATTAAGTTAGATATTTGTTATGAACAATTAAAGGTTTTATTGATTGGAGATGGTGCTGGAGTGGTCTATAGTAGTCTGGGTTCTAGTCATCAGTCTACCGAAGATATTGCCGCTTTAAGGGCTTTACCTAATATCTCGATTCTCTCCCCGGCAGATGCCTCCGAAATGACTCAATGCCTGAATTGGGCTTTTAACAGTGATAGACCAGTTTATTTACGCATGGGTAAGGCAGATTTAGGGGTAATTCATGAGACTTTACCTAACCTTGAGCCGGGTAAACTTTACCCCGTTAAACCAGGCACCGGCAACCTTGGATTTTTGGCAACAGGTTCGATGGTTAAAACGGCTCTAGAAGTGGCTCAAGAATGGGATAATAGTGGGGTGTGGAGTGTTCCTTTTATTAAGCCTCTTGATGTCCAACAAGTGAGAGAAATTTGTCAGCAATATCAAGCTATTGTGGTGATAGAAGAACATTCTATCTATGGGGGTTTGGGTTCTGCTATTTCTGAAATTGCCAGCACCTATCATCCCAGTTGGATTTGTCGCATTGGTATTGAAGATAGATTTTCTCAATTTTGCGGAACTTATCAATATTTGATGCAAGAACATCGGCTAGATGTTACCTCAGTCAAGGAAAAAGTTAGAAATTTTATGTCACGATTGTAGAAAAATGTATCTGTTCCAAAAAAGCAAATTTGCCAGATTTTTGTTAGTTGGCGTACTGAATACCTTATTTGGTTATTTTTTATACGGTAGTCTTATACTGATAGGACTAAATTACAAGTACGCTGTCTTGCTGGCTACTATTATCGGAGTCTTATTTAACTTTCAAACCACGGGAAGACTGGTTTTTGGTAGCAAAAACAACAAATTGATTTTTCGTTTTGTCTTAGTTTATGTGGCGACTTTTCTCTTGAACGTTGAGGCTCTGAGATTTGTCGATGGGATGAATATAAATATCGAACAGAAAACCAAAATGCTTATTGCTGGAGCCATCTTGGTTCTTCCCATGGCTGTCATCTCTTTTGTTTTAATGAAACTATTTGTTTTTAGAGAAGGCTCACAATGAAAAAAATTACGATTATGACTCCTTGTTATAATGAAGAAGGGAATGTTGAAGACCTTTACCTGCGAGTTAAAGAAGTCTTTAATCAGTTACCTAACTATGAGTATGAACATCTTTTTATCGATAACGCTTCCCAAGATAAAACTGTAGATGAATTAAAAAAAATTGCTCAAAAAGACCCCGGGATAAAAGTCATCGTTAATGCTAGAAATTTCGGTCCCGTTCGTTCTGGTTACTATGGTATTCTTCAGTGTTACGGAGATGCGGTTATTTTTATGGTAGCAGATCTGCAAGATCCTCCCGAATTAATCCTAGAATTTGTCAAGAAGTGGGAGGAAGGCTATAAAGTTGTTAAAGCGGTTAAAACTCCGATGAAAGAAGGAGCTTTTTTCTATTTTGCTAGACAAATTTTTTATTATTTAATGGACAATCTTTCAGATATAAAAGTTACTAGAAACTTTACAGGTTTCGGTTTATACGATCAGAAAGTCATTAATGTTCTACGAGAGATTAACGATCCCTATCCCTATTTTAGGGGACTCATTGAAGAGTTGGGTTTTGAAAGTTTCTCTTTTGAGTATCAACAACAACGGCGAAAACGGGGTATTAGTAGTTACAACTTCTATCGATACTATAGCGAAGCGATGCTGGGTATTACCAGTCACTCCCAAGTTCCCCTCAGACTGGCCACCATGTTAGGCTTTGCTTTGTCCCTCTTGAGTTTGCTAGTGGCGTTAGGTTATTTAATCGCCAAATTGTTGTTCTGGGATTATTTTCCTTTGGGAACCGTACCAATCATGGTCGGACTATTTTTAATCGCTTCTGTGCAACTATTTTTTATCGGCATTATTGGGGAATATATTGGCTTAATGCACATGAGAATTTTAAAAAGGCCTTTAGTTGTCGAACGAGAACGGATTAACTTTGAGTGAGTGACTGTATTTGTTATACTAACTCAATCTTGGAGGACAAATGGTAATGGTTAGGCGTTGGGTTTCATGCTTCAACCCAACCTACTTTCATCTTATATTTAATTCCACCCACCTACTTAAATACAATAGAAAACCTATCTGGATTAGCTAATCTATATATAGCGTTTTTCAGTCTAATGAGGTATAGTAAATCCATCGATAGATAGGCGTTTCAGCGTTTCAATCGGGACTCACCGCTATAGTAAAATGTAGATTCTGTGTACCCCCCCACTTTTCTATACCGATTTAGCCTGATTGACGATTCGATCGTAAAATAGCAACAGATCAAGAGAGTACAGGTCAAATATGCCGAAATTTGTTATCTGGGGTAGTTATTGTGAAAACGTGCTGGAAAAACGCGCTCCCTATCGTCAAGCGCATCTAGAGGGATTAAATCAACAGAAAGAACAGGGAATTCTCATTACTATCGGACCAACGGCAGATTTAAGCCAAGTTTTCGGAATTTATCAGGCAGCCAGCGAGTCGGAAGTGCGAGAATTAATCGAAGCGGACCCCTACTGGCAAAATGGTATCTGGACAGAATACCAAGTCAAAGAATGGATTCAAGCTATCTAAGGGGGCTATCAGCTATATTTTTCTATAAGGGTGTTGTCATCTCCGGTCAAGTCTGAGGATATTTTCAAGGATAAACCGGAGTTATCCCTTATAGATTCAAGCTGACAGCTGATAGCTTGCCTACTTTTTGCTTATCGCCATGGTTTACATCAAAAAGGTCGAACTCTCACACTTCAAATCCTTCGGGGGAACGACTCCCATCCCCTTTTTACCGGGGTTTACGGTGGTTTCTGGTCCAAATGGTTCGGGAAAGTCGAATATCCTCGACGCATTGCTATTTTGCTTGGGATTAGCTACTTCCAAGGGAATGCGGGCCGAAAGATTACCGGATTTAGTCAATCACAGCTATAACAGTCAACGTCATAGTACCGAAGCGAGTGTCTCGGTGACTTTTGATGTTGCCGATATTCCTGACGCAACCGATAGGGATTGGACGGTTTCTAGGCGCTTAAAAGTGGCTAAGGGTGGCAGCTATACTTCTACCTACTATATCAATGGGGAAACCTGTACGGTTAGCGAACTTCACGACCAATTAAACCGTTTACGCATCTATCCCGAAGGGTACAACGTGGTGTTACAGGGGGACGTAACCCGAATTATCAGCATGAATGCTAAGGAAAGACGGGAAATTATCGACGAATTGGCAGGAGTAGCTGAATTTGACCGCAAAATTGAGAAAACTAAGGAGAATATCGATTCGGTTAAAGAAAGGGAAGAACGCTGCCAAATTATTGCCACAGAATTGCAAAAATCTCTGGAGAAATTAGCACTCGATCGCATTAAAGCCGAAAAATACCAAAAACTCAAGGCCCAAGTCCAAGAAAAACAACAATGGGAAATTGTCCTCCATTGGCAAAATCTCCAGCAGCGCTGCCAGCAATTAAAAGAACAAATTCAAGCTGGGGAAAAGGAAAAACAGGTTTTAACCGAGACTATCGCCAATTTATCCGAACAAATCGCCCAAAATAGTCAAGAATTAGAGAAACTCAATCAACAGGTCAAAGCTTTCGGGGAAGATGAACACCTGTCCCTAACTTCCCGATTAGCGAGTCAACAGGCCAAACGACAACAACAGCAACAACGACAAAAAGAGTTAGAAAACCTCGAAAAAGAATCTCAGGCACAGAAAAACAGGCTTTTAGAGGAAATTAATCGCTACAATCTCGAATTAAATCAGATTACTGCCCAAAAAAGCCGTTTAGAAACTGAAATTTTACCCAATCTCCTACTGGCAACCCAAACCGCAAGGGAAACCCTAGAAACCCATCGTCTGCAAGCAAGTAGTCTCGCGGAAGCGTCAGAAGCTTGGGTAAAAGAACAAAGCGACCTTTCCCGCAATATTACCCGTCTTCAGGAACAATTAAACCCCTACCGTAGCCAACGGGCCCAATTGACCGAAAGATGCGATCGATTGCAAACTAATATAGTAGAAGCTGGTCAACGTCTGCAAGAATTAGAGCAAGTTATTAGCACAAAAACCGAAGAAAGTCAAGAAATATTACAAAAAATTAATCAATCGGAACCCGATATCCAAAATTTAGCCCAAAAACTCACCATTGCCGAACAAAATCGCGTCATCAGTCAGGACACCCAAAAACGTCTGCTAAAAGAACAACGGGACAAACAGAGGGAATTAGATAAACTGGAAGCGACCAAGCAAGCACAACAGGAGGCCCAGGGAACCTATGCTACTCAAATATTATTACAGTCAGATTTGCCCGGAATCTGCGGATTAGTGGCACAATTGGGGGAAGTAGAGGAACGTTATCAAATTGCTCTTGAAATCGCCGCCGGAGGTCGTTTAGGTCATGTAGTCGTCCAAGATGATAGCGTTGCGGCTGCCGGAATTGCCTTGCTAAAACAGCGTCGCATCGGTAGGGCCACTTTTTTACCCCTGAATAAAATTCGTCCTCCCCGTCCCCAGGATATTTCCTCTCTGCGTCATGCGCGGGGTTATCTGGATTTAGCGGTGAATTTAGTTAAGTTTCAATCCCAGTATCGGGAGGTTTTTAACTATATTTTTGGCAGTACCGTGGTTTTCGAGGATATAGATTCTGCCCGTTATTATATCAATCAATATCGCATCGTTACTTTGGATGGCGAGTTATTAGAGATGACTGGCGCTATGACCGGAGGCAGCCAACCGACGCGATCGGGGCTGCGTTTTGGTAAAATTTCTCCGAAGGAGTCTAGCGAAGCGGAATCTCTACGGGAAAGATTAGCAGAAATCGATCGCATTCTTACCCGCAACGAAGAAAAAATCACCCAAGTTAATAATCTTATCAGTCAGTTAACCCAACAGTTAACCGAAACCCGTCAAAGTCATCGGGAAAATCAATTATCTCTACAACAATTAAGCAAGGATTTACAACGTTTAACCACAGAAAAAGAGGATTTAACCCGTCAATTATCGGGTCAGCAAGAGGAAATTACTATTTCTCGTCAACGGTTAGAAATATTAACCAGAGAAATTCCTGATTTAGAGTTATCTTTACAGGAAGAACAGGAGAAATTAACTGCTTTAGAGGCCAATCATACCCATAGCGAATGGCAACAGGTACAGGGAATAATTCGCGGTCAAGAATTAGAGTTACAAACCCAAGAAAATCACCTCGCTACAGTCCGCGAACAGTTAAAAGATTTACATAATCAACAAATCAGACTAGAGGAAAAAAGTCAAGAGTCTGGGGATAGAATTATTGAGATTGACAGGATAATTACCGATGCAGTTAATCAGAGAAATATCGGTAATCTGGAGATAGAAAAACTTGATTGCCATATTTTAGAAATCAATCAAGCTTTACAGCAATTATCGCAACAACTAGGGGAAACCAAGCAAAAAAGAGATCAATTAGAGACAGTTTTGCGACAACAACAAAACCGGCAACAACAGGCTATCTGGCAATCGGAAAAGTTAGTCAACAATCAAGAGGAAAGACAAGCATTACTAACCACTTTACAGACAGAAATTAGTCAACTAGAAAGCGACTTACCCAATCCCTTGCCCGAAATTCCTGAAAGCGATCGAGATTTCGAGAAAATTCAAAGCGATATTCGGCAGTTACAAAAGAAATTAGCAGCTTTAGAACCTGTCAATATGTTAGCTTTAGAAGAACACCAAAAAACTAAAGAGAGATTAGATGAACTATCAGAAAAACTGCAAACTCTAGAAGGGGAAAGAACCGAACTACTTTTACGGATAGAAAACTTTACCACCCTCAGATTTAATGCTTTTCAGGAAGCATTTACTGCCGTTAACGAAAACTTTAAGAATATATTTGCCACCCTGTCCGATGGCGATGGTTACTTACAACTAGAAGACGAAAATGACCCCTTTAATGGTGGCTTAAATTTGGTGGCACATCCGAAAGGAAAACCAGTACAGCGATTAAGTTCCATGTCTGGAGGTGAAAAATCTTTAACCGCTTTAAGCTTTATTTTTTCCCTACAAAGATATCGTCCTTCTCCCTTTTATGCGTTTGATGAAGTGGATATGTTTTTAGATGGGGCGAATGTGGAGAAATTGGCCAAAATGATTCAAAAACAAGCACAACAAGCGCAATTTATTGTCGTTAGTTTGCGTCGGCCGATGATTGAAGCTTCCGAAAGAACCATCGGTGTCACCCAAGCGCGGGGAACCCATACACAGGTACTAGGAATTAAAGTTTAACCTAAGATGCAAGTGGGGTGTGGGGTGTAGGGTGTAGGGTGTAGGGTGTGGGGTGTGGGGTGTGGGGTGTAGGGTGTGGGGAAGTGGGGTGTGGGAAGTGGGAAGCTTTTCAGTAAACAGTAAACAGTGAACTGAAAATTCACATCTGATAACTGATAACTGATAACTGATAACTGATAACTGCCAGACAAGCCCAGCAAAGTTAAGTTATATTAAGATTACTCAGAATGCGTCCCTGTCCCATTCAGAAATCCCATGACTCAACCGCAAGCGCAACGCATCCTCTACGTTAGACTCCCCTGTAACCCCATTTTCCCCATCGGTGTCGTTTATCTTTCCGACCACGTTCATAAACTATTCCCCGACATCGAACAAAGGATTTTTGACCTTGGCACCGTCCCCCCCTTAGACTTTAACCAAGCACTCGATCGCTGTGTTGACGAATTTCGGCCGACCCTGCTAGTATTCTCCTGGCGGGATATTCAAATATATGCCCCCGTCGGTGGTCGCGGTGGCAATCCCCTGCAAAACGCCTTT
Organism: Microcystis sp. M_QC_C_20170808_M9Col; assembly: GCF_007095495.1. Lineage (NCBI taxonomy): Bacteria > Bacillati > Cyanobacteriota > Cyanophyceae > Chroococcales > Microcystaceae > Microcystis > Microcystis sp. M_QC_C_20170808_M9Col. The sequence goes on from NZ_SFBZ01000321.1 coordinate 9,632, forward strand.
GAATTTTACTACGCTAAAAACCCCCTAATCAAGCTGCGAGGTGCTTTAGGAGGTTTAAAGGTGACGACAGCCTACTACGGCGAATTATGGCGCAATCAGGCACTAATTCGCCGAGGGTTGCAGCGGGCCAAAAAATACCATCCCGAAGCGCGAGTTATCGTCGGGGGTGGTGCCGTCAGTGTTTTCTACGAACAACTAAAAACCAAACTGCCCACAGGAACAATTGTATCAGTGGGAGAAGGGGAAACCCTGCTAGAAAAATTCCTCTCTGGCCGGGACTTTAGCGATGAACGTTGTTATGTGGTCGGAGAAACCACACCCCGGCCGCGTTTAATCCACGAATCCCCCACCCCGTTAGAAAAATCCGCTTGTAACTACGACTATATCGCCGGTATTTGGCCGGAATTTTCCTACTATTTCCAAGAAAACGACTTTTATATCGGGGTACAAACCAAGCGCGGCTGTCCCCATAACTGCTGCTACTGCATCTATACCGTCGTCGAAGGGAAACAAGTACGCATTAATCCCGCCGATGAAGTAGTTAAGGAAATGCGCCAATTATACGACCGCGGCATTCGCAATTTCTGGTTTACCGATGCCCAATTTATCCCCGCCAGAAAATTTATCGACGATGTAGAAGAACTATTAGAAAAAATCCTCGATGCTGGGATGAAAGATATACGTTGGGCTGCCTATATTCGTGCCGATAATCTCACCCCGAAACTGTGCGATTTAATGGTAAAAACAGGCATGAACTACTTTGAAATTGGCATCACCAGTGGTTCTCAGGAATTAGTCCGCAAGATGCGTATGGGCTATAATTTGCGGACAGTTCTGCAAAATTGTCGGGACTTAAAAGCGGCCGGTTTTAATGATCTGGTTTCGGTAAATTATTCCTTTAATGTTATTGATGAAACCCTGGAAACTATTCGTCAAACTATCGCCTATCATCGGGAATTAGAAAACATTTTTGGAGTCGATAAAGTGGAACCAGCCATCTTTTTTATCGGACTACAACCCCACACCCATCTAGAAGAATACGCCCTCAAAAAAGAAATTCTTAAACCCGACTATGATCCCATGAGTTTAATGCCCTGGACAGCCAAAAAACTGCTCTGGAATCCTGAACCTTTGGGGTCATTCTTTGGCGAAGTTTGTCTGCAAGCATGGCGACAAAATCCCGATGATTTTGGACGGGAAGTGCTGAAAATTTTGGAAGCAAGACTAGGGAAAGCCGATTTAGAATCCGCTTTAACCGCACCGATAGAAACTAAGGAAAAAGTCTTAACTCCTGCTTAAAAATTAATTTTAGTCAATCCCAAGGCAGCAATTAGCGTTACCATGAGTCTGAAATCAGGAGATGATCAAAATTCCTTTACTGGTAACTGCAAAATGACCGACCATCGCCCCCATTGGCTAGAATTAGCGGAATATATCGCCCTAGTATTAACCCTGCTTACCCTTATCGCCATGGGTGCGGGGTTTTTGCCTTTGTTCCTCCTAGTAGTGACTTTCGGGTTGAATATTCTCAATCGTCTCCGAGAAAGAACCCTGCAACGTCAACGCTTAACTGAAATGACCGGTCATTTACAGGATCAGTGGGAAGAAGAAAAAGAAGCTTTATCAGCACAAATACAGTCCCTCAGTCCCGCGGTGGCCAGCGATAACGCCCGTGCGGTCGCAGAATTAGAGGAGAATATTCTCGCCCTCGAACAGTCCTACAATCAAATTATTCAATACATCAACCGTAACGCGCTGCTGGAACGCATCGAACATCTGGAAAAATCCTACGGTCGCTTACACAGAGAGATTTTGCCGATTAACGAAGAATCGGCGGATATTACCGCCACAAAAGCGGAAAATGAGCCACAAATCACCCTACCTGCCCTTAATTTAACTCCTACTCCCCCCCCCGTCGATATCCCCCATTGGCACTATTATCGCCGTCTGGCCGCCCATCGGGAAATGATCACAGCGATCGCAATTACCGAGGATCAACGGTTTTTAATGAGCGTTAGTTGGGATCGTACCCTAAAAATCTGGGATTTTGCGAGAGGAACCCTGATTAATACGGTGGAAGCTCATGATCAGGGCATTTTAGCCCTAGCAGTCACCGGAAACGGCGATTATCATCTAGCGACGGGAGGATTCGATCAAACCGTTAAATTATGGACTTTAGCCAGCGATGCCAGTAATCTGGAATTAAATCAAATTTTCCTCGGTCATCTCGGTTCGATTCACGGCCTAGATTTTGCCCCCCGTTGGCATTTTTTGGTTAGTGGTAGTTACGATCAAACCCTAAAACAGTGGAATTTAGAGCAGGAAACCGAAGAATTTAGTTCCTATGACAGTCTGGGGGCAATTTATGCCCTAGCAGTGGCTCCTAATCAAGATTTTATCGCCGCAGCTGGAGGTGATGGCACTGTCACCCTCTGGCAATTAGGATCGGGAGCAAAAATCGCCGTCTTATCAGGTAACATTTCTTCGGTGCAGAGTCTTGCGATCGCTGCCGATGGTCAGATTATTGCCGCCGGTTGTGTGGATGGTACGGTGAAAATCTGGCAATACGATCGAGAGAAAAGCGGTCATTTTGCGCCAATTCGGGTGATCAATGCCCATAATGGTCAGGTGACAAGCTTGGTATTCGGAGAGGAGGGTCAATGGTTATTTACCGGGGGAACCGACGGAGAGATTAAAATCTGGTTAGCTAATTATCAACAGGCGATCGCAACTCTCAGCGCCACCAATGAGCGATCATCGCCAATTTCCAGTTTAGTTCTCAGCCCCGATTATTGCCACCTAGCGGCGGCTGCGGCCGACGGCAGCATCACCATCTGGGAAAATATCACTTAATGGTCGATCGAACTAGAAAAATTGTATAATGTAATGTCCCGGACTCGGTCGGGCCAGTTTGACCCGAAGAAAAAGTGACTGAGTTAACTGTCGTTTCTGCCCAATAGTTGTCAACCCAGATCATTACCCATAGTAAAAAATTCAGAATGAAGACTCCAACAGATCAAAGATTTGATTACGTCAAAATCGGTTTAGCGTCCCCCGAGAGAATTCGGCAATGGGGAGAAAGAACCCTACCTAACGGTCAAGTCGTCGGAGAAGTAACCAAACCAGAAACGATCAACTATCGGACTCTTAAACCGGAAATGGATGGGTTATTCTGCGAGAAAATTTTTGGCCCCTCCAAAGACTGGGAATGTTGGTGCGGTAAATACAAGCGCGTCCGTCACCGGGGAATTGTCTGTGAACGTTGCGGGGTAGAAGTCACCGAGTCGCGGGTACGTCGTCATCGCATGGGTTTTATCAAATTAGCTGCCCCCGTCACCCACGTTTGGTATCTCAAAGGTATTCCCAGTTATCTCAGTATCCTGCTCGATATGCCCCTGCGGGACGTGGAGCAAATCGTCTATTTTAATGCCTATGTGGTTCTCGATCCGGGTAACGCAGGCAATCTTAGTTATAAACAACTCCTCAGCGAAGATCAATGGTTAGAGATCGAAGAAGAAATCTACGCGGAGGATTCGGAATTAGTCGGTATTGAAGTGGGTATCGGGGCCGAGGCTATCCAAAGACTCTTACAGGAAATTAACCTGGAAGAAGAAGCGGAAAGACTGCGGACGGAAATTGTCGAAAGTAAGGGGCAAAAACGAGCAAAATTAATTAAACGTCTCCGGGTAATCGATAACTTTATCGCCACGGGTTCTCAGGCAGAATGGATGGTTTTAAGCGTAATTCCCGTGATTCCCCCCGATTTACGCCCGATGGTGCAGTTGGACGGCGGCCGTTTTGCCACCTCTGACCTGAACGATCTCTACCGTCGGGTGATTAACCGCAATAACCGTTTATCCCGTCTGCAAGAAATTCTCGCTCCCGAAATTATCGTCCGCAACGAAAAACGGATGTTACAGGAGGCCGTCGATGCTTTAATTGATAACGGTCGTCGCGGTCGCACGGTGGTGGGGGCCAATAATCGCGCCCTGAAGTCTTTATCGGATATTATCGAGGGTAAACAGGGGCGTTTCCGTCAAAATCTCCTCGGTAAACGGGTTGACTATTCGGGACGTTCGGTTATCGTTGTCGGCCCGAAGTTGAAGATCTATCAATGCGGTTTACCCCGGGAAATGGCGATCGAATTGTTCCAACCCTTCGTTATCCATCGTTTAATTAAATTAGGCATCGTCAATAATATCAAGGCAGCCAAGAAAATGATCCAACGGGGGGATGCCAATGTTTGGCACGTCTTGGATGAAGTGATCACGGGACACCCGGTGATGTTAAACCGCGCTCCTACCCTGCACCGTTTGGGCATTCAAGCGTTTGAACCGATATTGGTGGAGGGCCGGGCGATTCAGTTACATCCCCTCGTCTGTCCCGCTTTTAACGCCGACTTTGACGGGGACCAAATGGCCGTACATATTCCCCTCTCCCTGGAAGCACAATCGGAAGCGCGCTTGTTGATGTTGGCCTGTCATAATATTCTCTCACCGGCGACCGGTCGCCCGATTGTTGCCCCTTCTCAGGATATGGTTTTGGGTTGTTATTATCTCACGGCCGAAAATCCCAAGGCCCAAAAGGGTGGGGGTCGTTATTTCGCCAGCATGGATGACGCTATTCGCGCTTTTGATCAGGGATTGGTGGATCTACACGCTTCTGTGTGGTTGCGTTTACCTGTCGGAGAAAAGGTGAAAACCAATAAACCCGATGAGGAAGTCCTGGAAACGGAAACTCTCCCCGATGGCAGCATCTGGAAATATTATCGGGAGCGCAAAACCCGCGAGAAGGATGGTGAGATAATTTCTCAGTATGTGCGTACTACTGTAGGGCGAATTATCTACAATAAGACGATTCTAGAGGCTTTGGTGGTCTAGAGAGAGATTAGGTTAGGGTGGGCATTGCCCACCTTAATTTTTAGGCTAAAGCGGCAATACATTCTATTTCCACTAGCACATCTTTGGGAAGACGGGCCACCTCCACACAGGCCCGGGCCGGGGCAGTTTCCGGGGGGAAATAACGGGCATAAACTTGATTCATCGCCCCGAAATTGGCTAAATCCGAGAGAAAGACGGTAGTTTTTACCACATTTGACCAATTAGCCCCAGCAGCAGTTAAAATGCCCTCTAGATTGGCCATAACTTGTTCGGTTTGGGTGCTAATTTCCCCGGAGACGATTTCACCCGTGACGGGATCTAGGGGAATTTGTCCCGCAACAAAGAGAAAAGGACCAGGAGCGGCGATCGCTTGATTATAGGGACCCACAGGGGCCGGAGCTTTATCAGTACGGATGACCTGATTATTCATGGGCAGGATAGTTAAAAAAGATGACATTGAATCAATTGAATATTTTCCCAGTTTTTCGATCGCTTGCAGTTAATTTTCGCCGGTTAGGGGATTTAATTTTGACTGATTATCTTTGTCGAAGGTGCGCTAAAAGCGATTGTACGAGAAATAAGTCAACATTTATGACGATGCAATTCTGCATCTAACTCTGTTAACAAAGCATATATTCTATCAAAATCACGTTTAGTTTTAGAAGGAGCGTCATAGGTTCTCAAAGTACCTGTAGTATGACTATGAGCCGCTGTATCGCGACTCTTTTTTAGATTACCAAGATCACTTTTTAAAGCACTGATTTTACCAGTGTTTTCTAACTTTTCTTCGATTTTTTCTAATGTTGCTAAACCAATAACCATCATCAACATTTTTCTAAAAGCTTCATATTCAAAACTATAAGTATTGCCAATAGTCTTATCGATGAATTTTTGGTTAGCTTCGGACTTTAAGCATCGTTTAGCACATCTTAAAACTATATCATCCATAGTTTCCTCGATCCAGCCACATAATTCTATAAGAGCTAGTTTGGAATAAGAAGAAGTTTTTTGATTATCAGCTGTAGGGTCATTATAGAGTTGATCAAGCCAGTTTAACGTCTTGAGTAAATAATCTTTAGTAATCATTACCAGTAGATGAAAAAATTTTGATAGATGTATTAATTCTCTCTAAAGCCTTATCTTTTTGATAAATACCACTAGCTAAATTTTTAGTCAAAAATGGTTCAGATTTTATTAATCTAGAATACTTGTCTTGTAATTCACCATTGGAGAGATTGACTAAAGTATCTAAATTCTTGGCAACTCCTAAAAGAATTCCCTCAGCAATAACTTTACTGGTTTTGCTCATCGGTCTTCCTTTGAAGATTTTATCATAAATCAAGTCAACGGTTTGCTTAAATAATTCATCTTTATCTTGAATAAAATCTGCGTGAGCAAATCTATGTTTATACATATAATCATTTAAAAATCTGATCAATTTCCCCTTGTAGTTCTGGTATTCATCATAAAAAGCAAAGAAACGAAGCACTAATTCTTCATCTTCAAATCGAGATGCTTTTTGCTGCTCTCGATCCATCAGCAAAAGCCAGTTTTCATATTGAGCGCATTTTTTTAAAAAACTATTAAACTCGCCATTATAGATACAATTTCTGATCTCCTGATTATTGAGTTTTACTCCACCGGTATTTAAGCGATGGAAAATGGTAAAAATATAATTATTATGAGCTTTTTTGCTGGAGTCATAGCGAATCGCCGTGATGGGAATAGTCATATTTTCTACGCGTTCATATAATTCTTCATGCTGAGTTTTTATTTCCTCAACTGTTCTTCCAGAAATAGACGAATCTACATCGGGTAATTTTGATAGCCTCCAATCTTCAGTAGTTAAAAATTTGACGATGGTATTAATTCGTTGTAATCCATCGATGATATAGCGTTTATCTGTCTTATAGTCAAGACTAATACACATACTAGGAATCGGTAACTGTTTCATTAAACTATCAATAAAACGAGTTTGTTGTGGAACATTCCACACCACATCTCTTTGAAAATCTGGATCGATAACCAATTGTTTTTTTTGATACATTCTAACTAGATCAGAGCAGGATCGCTGCTCATTGTAAGCAATAATATCTACAGGAGGAAAATCCACATCATCTTCTTCCTCTAGATACTTTTCTTCTTCGGCTGCTAGTAATTTCTCTTCTTGACTGAGATAATTAACCATAATTTTTATCCCTCCTAATATTGCCAATTCAAAAATGAAACGCACGACTCCTTAAGAGTTGACAGAAAAAGGCTCATCAGGTACTGTCTGATCAATACAACAACAGATCAGACCCAAAAACGAAGCCGCCAACATCTTAACATAGAACAAAGAAACTTGCTCTATCAACTTGGTCAAGAGGGAAATTTATCTCAATGGCAAATGGCAGCTGGGATGTCATCAAAGCACTACCAAAGCGAGAATTAAGAAGGAATCAAGGTTCCCTCGGATGCTATCTACTGAAAATTGGTATCTTCATCGATTAAGTTAGCAATGGGAGTATAATAATCCAGTAATCCAGTGACAGGATAACGGTCTGCTAGAGCGATCGAGGGAATATAAGGTATGATTAGATAGTCTTCTGAATCTATATCTAAATCATGATCGGTAGTTTCATCTATATCTATATTTTTGTCAATATCCTTTTGTAAAATTTGCCAAGCATGAATAACTTTAGTTATTCCCGTATCACTTAAATCGGGAACGGGTGAAAAAACAAAATTAAGCGAAAGTCGGACAAAAGAAGTCAAAGATTGCAAAAGAAGCTCGATTCCTTTTTGATTTTGTTCGTTAGGAAATAAAAAAATAATTGCTTCGTTGGCTGCCTGTAGTAAAGATAAAGCTCCCCATTCATTGATTCCAGTACACGAATCTACTAAGATAAGATCAGGTTTTAACTGATTTTGAATCTCTCGACTAAAAGTTGACCAGAGTGTTTCCCCATTATCGAGAATTGTTGTTGCTCGCAGATCATCAACTTTAGCAATGTAATCAAGACTCAAATAACCCGCAGGAACAATAAATAGTCTTCCCGTTGCATCGGGAATATTAACTTCTCCAAATATTTCAGTGATATTAATCTTTGCTTCTACACCTTCTGGTAAATAGGATTTTTCATAAAAATAGTCCACAATTCCGTATTTCGGTGAGGGATTTAAGGGAAAAGCTGTGCTTAACCCCGGTGCTTCTAAATCCAAGTCAACAGCTACTACTTTACGACCTCGCATCGCTAAAATCCAAGCAACATGAATTAAAGCAGTTGTCCTACCTACTCCCCCTTTAAAAGAATAAAAAGTTACGGTTCTAGGAAGACAAAGTTCGGGAGAAGACGGTGATTGATTTTGTGGATTAGCTGACCACAAGGCTAAATCTTGCCAAGTGTGAATTGATTTTTCGTCCAGAAGTTGTGGAGCTTTTAGATCGAGAGAGGCTGCCTCCTGAATAGTATATAAAGATATAAAACCTAAAAATTTATGCTGTTGTCCTATGTCATTTTTAACTGCTTCTATTCGCTGAGTTGTTGATAAATTTTCAAACTTATCACTGACGATAGTTATATTCAAAAGTCCAGCAGTAGATAGATTGAGATCAACCCATTCTTGTGCTTCTTTTTGAACATATATATCTGTTAATTTTTGTTTCAGTGATCTTAACCAAGTTTCTGACATAACTATCTCCTTAAAGTTGAGTAGCTTGTTTCTGAAGCCATTGTTTCAGACCTGTATAAGCTGATAACCACTCTTTGTATTTATCGTCATTCGGTTCACTGCTGGAATAACGCATATCTATAAAATTTTGACTAGGATTTTCTACTATATTAATCCATTTTATCACGTCTGGATAATTTTGAACTCTCGAATAGAGACGATTATTACTTTTTAGAGCAGCTGTCAAACTGTGACCCGGATTAGTTATGGTATGTCCAGGGTTATTGGAATCAGTTTTCCATTCTTGACTGGATGCCGAAGCTAAGATCATAGATTTCAGCAAACATTCGATCGTAATACCTCCAAAGTGCATAGCAGCTATTTTCCTATTAGATCGATCAAGTATTTCTGTATCTCGATGACGTTGTAAAAAAGCTGATTGGTAATCTTCCATCCCTAATTATCTATTCCATAGAGTTAATACCTGTGAATAAGTTTTTAGCTGAGGATTAAACAAGGGTACTTTATTAAACAATAAAGCACCCTTTTAGTTTAGCTTAGAACTCTCCTTTTAAAGCGGCATTACAGCGCTCGCAAATAGTGGGATCATCGGCAAATTTTCCCACTTGAGTGGAATAATTCCAACAGCGATCGCATTTTTCGCCGTCTGCTTTGACAATTCCCACCGAAACAAAGTCCGATTCTCCTTTATATTCTGCGGTTTGAATCGCGCTAATATCACTGACTAATTCCACTTGAGAGGAGAGAAATAGATAACGCAATTCATCGACTTTATTCCCCGTTAAACTATCACAATTGTTGAATAATTCTAACTCCTGTTGTAAGGTTTCATCGGGAACATAAAGTAAAACTTTTGCCTCTAAAGAAGCACCGATCGCCTTATCATTTCTGGCAGTTTCCATCACCTTATTAACTTCGGTGCGTAGCTGCCGGAATTTCGCCCATTTATCGGCCAATTCGCGATTATTCCAAGCAGGATCGATGTTTAGCCATCCTGACTCAAATACCGATAAATAAGGAGTTTTGTAGGGGAGAAATTGCCAGATATCTTCCGCTAGATGAGAGAGGACAGGAGCGATCGCTTTAGCGAGATTTTCTAAAGCAATAGCATAGACTGTTTGACAACTGCGACGACGGAAAGAATTAGGATCAGAAATATATAAACGATCCTTAGCGATGTCGATATAAAAGTTAGATAAATCGACAACACAAAAATTCTGTACCGTCTGAAAAAAGCGGAAAAATTGGAAACTTTCAAAAGCTGCCGTAACTTCCGTAAACACTTCCGAGATCCGATGTAACATATAGCGATCAATCTCCGGTAGCTCTTCATAAGCTACCGCATCTTTAACGGGATCAAAATCATTTAAACTCCCCAGTAAAAACCGAGCAGTATTACGGATTTTATTACGGATATCTACCAACTGTTTAAGAATATTTTGACCGATATTCACATCATTGGTATAGTCCACCGAGGACACCCATAACCGAATCACATCCACCCCATAAGCGGGTTCTTTTTTCTGGTCTTTACCACCATTAATGATCACATTAGGATCGATGACATTACCCAGAGATTTACTCATTTTTCGTCCCTGTTCATCCAAAACAAAACCGTGAGTTAACACCGTTTTATAGGGAGCAATACCATTAGCAGCGACACTGGTTAATAAACTCGATTGAAACCATCCCCGATGCTGATCCGATCCTTCTAGATACATATCCGCAGGATAACTTAATTCTGGTCGAGCATTAGCTACCGCATTCCAACTAGAACCAGAATCAAACCACACATCCATAGTATCCATTCCCTTGCGATAACTGCGACCATTATCGCGATAACTGGGAGGCAATAATTCCTCTACGGATAACTCCCACCAAGCATTAGAACCCTTGACCGCGAAGATAGCTTGAACGTGATTAATCGTCTCCTCCGTTAACAGAGGTTCATTCGTTTCTTCGTCATAAAAAACAGGAATAGGAACCCCCCAACTGCGCTGACGAGAGATACACCAATCGCTTCTTTCACTAACCATAGAAGTGATGCGATTCTTACCCGTTGCAGGAATCCAACGCACCGAATCAATTGCTTCTAAAGCTAATTCCCGGAATCCTTCCACGGAAGCAAACCACTGTTCTGTTGCGCGGAAAATTGTCGGTTTTTTGGTTCTCCAATCGTAGGGATATTTATGCTGATATGCTTCTTCTTTAAGTAACGCACCCTTTTCTGTCAGTGCTAAAATGATTGCTTCATTAGCATCTTTCAAGACATTTAAACCCGCAAATTGTCCCGCTTCTGCGGTGAAATTTCCCTGATCATCCACGGGAGAAAGTATCGGTAAACCGTAACGTTGACCGACGATATAATCCTCCTGACCATGACCGGGAGCAGTATGAACTAATCCAGTGCCGGAATCAGTGGTGACATAATCCCCACCGATAAGAATCGCACTTTCTCTGTCAAACAAAGGATGACGATATTTAGTGTGTTCTAATTCCAGACCTTTAACCGTTGCTTTAATCGTCAAAGTCGTGTTAAAAGTGTCGGCCAATTTTTCGACTAAATCCGTCGCTACGATTAGATAATTAGACTCGCTAGTTTCCACCACTGAATAGTTTAATTCTGGGTTCAATGCGACGGCCAAATTCCCGGGTAAAGTCCAGGGGGTAGTCGTCCAGATAGCCACGGATAAATTAGGCAAAAATGGCCTTAAAACCGGGGTTGAAACTGACGTAATCGGAAAAGCAACATAGACACTGCGGGAAGTGTGACCTTCGGGATATTCTAATTCTGCCTCAGCTAAAGCGGTTTGAGAACTAGGACTCCAGTGAACCGGTTTTAGTCCCCGATAAATATAACCTTTCAGGGCCATTTTTCCGAATACGGCAATTTGAGCGGCCTCGTATTCCGGTTGTAGGGTTAAATAGGGATTTTCCCAGTCTCCCCAGACTCCATACCTTTTGAAACCTTCACACTGTTCTTTTTGCGTTTGAAGGGCAAAATCGTGGGCTTTCTGACGTAATTTCACAGGGGTTAGACCCTCTTTTTCCGAGCTTTTGAGACTTTGTAAAACCTTCAGTTCGATCGGCAACCCGTGACAATCCCAACCCGGCACATAGCGCACTTTGTAGCCTTGCAGCAGTTTATATTTATTGATAATGTCTTTGAGAATTTTATTTAAAGCATGACCGATATGCAGTGACCCGTTAGCGTAGGGGGGACCATCGTGGAGAATAAATAATTCTTTGGGGTTATTTTGCGCTAATTTCTCGTATATTTGCTCATCTTGCCAGAATTTCTGGATTTCTGGCTCACGTTTGCTGGCATTTGCTCGCATATCAAAGTCAGTTTGAGGCAAATTAACGGTATCTTTGTAACTTTTAGCGTTGGACATTCTGGCAAACCTATGGATATCAATCGTTTTCGGGATTCATTCCTAAATAACGTCCCTTTGAGAGTCGTTATCTCTATTCTGTCACATAATTGTAGTATAAGTATTACAAGTGACAATCATTGATCTATCAGTCTACCGAGATTGAGTCCAAGAGCAATGATTCCGAAAGGCTATAATTCAGTTATTCGAGAATAGGGAGCATGAGGACCATGGTGACGAATCCTAATTTTTTTTATGTCTCTCCAGAAGTGTATCTAGAAGGGGAAAGAGTCAGTCCGATCAAGCACGAGTACCGAAAAGGACAGATTTATGCGATGGTAGGGGCAAAAAAGCCGCATATTGTCTTAAATACAAATCTAGCCACTTTATTGAGTATCCATCTCGATGATAGTCCCTGTCTTGTTCTCACTTCCGATATCAAAGTCCGGTTAGAGGAGGCAAATTGTTATTATTATCCCGATATTGCGGTGGTTTGTGACGAGAGAGAGATCAACAATACCGATGATTTTATTCTCTATCCCGTTCTGATTATTGAAGTATTATCGAAATCTACGGAATCCTTTGATAGGGGTGATAAATTTAGCGATTATCAAACCTGTCCCACCCTAAAAGAATACATTCTTATCCATCAAAACCAGATGAAAATTGAATGTCACCGTCGCGAGGATTCTGGAATCTGGAAAGAACAGATCTATGAAGCCGGGGATGCGGTAGAATTCACCACTGTAGGATTCCGGGGATCGATCGCTTCTATCTATCGCAAAGTCCCCGGTTTGGTATGATTACAATTCTTTTTTGACTTCACTTAATTACTGTCATAATCTTTCTCAAAAAAAGAGGAGAAAAAAGCAAGTTCTGCCCTTCTCTCCTACAGTCTAGCGATTAATTACATGGAATCAGCAGTGAGTAATTTTTAATTACTATTCACCGCTTTAGTAAGCACCGTTATTTTTGGGAAAAACCACAACACCGACAGTTCTGAAGATTACCCAGATATCGGTTAACCAGTTACGCGAATTAACGTAATACACATCCATCTGCACCCGCAGGGGATAGGGGATGTCATTACGTCCGGAAACTTGCCATAAACCAGTCAAACCGGGGCGAATAGTTAAAACTTTGTCGATGCGATTGCCATATTTCTGCAATTCTTCGGGAACTAAAGGCCGCGGACCGACGACGCTCATATCTCCTCGCAGGACGTTCCAGAATTGGGGAAACTCGTCTAAACTGGTTAAGCGGAGAAACTTGCCAATCCAAGTTATACGGGGATCGTCCTTAAGCTTGAAATTATCCTCGAATTCCGCCCGCAGTTGGGGAGAGTCTTCCATCAGTCTCTCCAATACCTTATCCGCATCCATTACCATAGTACGGAATTTAATACAGTTGAAATGCTGGAAGTTTTGACCGACGCGCTTCTGCACATAGAAGACCGGACCGGGGGAACTAATCGCGATCAATAAGGCTAAGATCAAATAAAGCGGCGAAAAGAAAATTAGAACCGATAGGGAGAAAACGATATCGAATAATCGTTTTGAGGTATCGCCGTCTAAAGCTATTAACCAAGATTTTTGATGCCGTCTACCGGAGACCGAAGGTTTGAACCCTCGCTTCATCAAAGCTTGTAGAGCCTTGACGGAGATAAGTTGGCTATTAGCAGTCATCTTACTCCTTCACATCACACACACCACACAGTACCCATGATAAAGCCACAAGACTGAAAAAACAAGTCTTCGTGACAATAACTGGCACTGGCCATTTTAGAGCCTTTGTACTGAAAAATCTCTAATTAGGGTTTGCGGCAAAAAGTTTGTTGGTGGGGTTAGGAGTCAGCAGTCAGCATTCAGGAGTCAGTAGTCAGAATTCAGGAGATTATTTTTATTTATTCTCCCCGCTCCCATCTCCCCCGCTCCCCGCTCCCCGCTCCCTTCTCCCCTGCTCTCCTATACCTTTTAAACAGGATTTAGTATTAAGCTAAGACGTATTTAAACCGCTTATTCTTAGATTAGCCGAATCTCCCCCCCTTGCCCTACCCCGACGTGGGGGTTGGGGGGTGTTGCCCTTTGCAAGAGTGCAAGAGTGCCTCTTGCCTCGTCTCAACAAGCAATTTAAATTACGAACAGCTTATAGGACGTTTTTGAACCACCAAAAATTAATTATGCAAGAGGTTTAATAAATAAAAGAGCATCATTTACTGATGCCCTGTGGCTGAATATTTAAGTAGTTACAGATTTAATCCTAAGGATGAAGTATGCTCTTGTGTGCGCTCGTCTCCTGACTCGGAGAATTCTGACTCCCGAAAACGAAAACTTTATACTTGATCATTAAGATATAGCGTTTCCCAATCTCATGAGGTACACCAAAATCTTAACTCCTGAATCCCGAATCCTGACTCCTCAAAACCTAAGACTCTGTACCTCACAACTATGGGAATTGCTATAAACCCCCTGCTTAGGCGGTGCGTTTTTTCATACTACCTAGTTCTCGAATGCCTAACCAACCGATTAAACTATAGCAAATCGATAGCAACATACTTTGAATACCAATTCTTAACCACTGTTTCAAAGCCTCCAAGTTAGCTTGGCTTTCTGCCTGTTTTCGTCGATCTTGCAGCTGAGTTTGTAGCTGATTTTTGATCTCATCTAATCGCTGTTTAAACTCCTTCGGTTTTTTGGATAAATCCCGTAAATTAGTTAATTGTTCTCTTTGTTGACGTAGGGTCTGTAACTGTTCCGTGTTGATCGGTTGTCCTTGGAAACGACCAGTTTCAATCACTTGAGTTCTCTGAGATATCTGCTGTTCTAATAGTTGGGGATTTTGCGATAGAGTATTTAACTGGGCTAAGAAAGCCTGAATTTGTCCCTCCCCTTGGTCAACACCCTGTTCAATTTGAGTCAAAGCGTTGTTTTTAATCTGGTTGATATTATTGATGTGAACGGGAATCATCAACAGAAAAACTAAGCCTAACAGTGCAGAAAGCCAAAAGATCGGCCGACGCAATTCAAACCGAGATTTTCTAGGAATGACATCTCTATTGTTAGCGTCAATCCAGTAAGCGATTAAAACGAGAACGATACCCAGGAGAGGAACAATTCCTCGATCGACAAAGGTGGTGACGAACCCTACCTGCCATTGGGATTGACTGAATCGATAGGGCAGCGGCAGGATAAACCCATCCAAAAGGAAGGAAATAATGAAAACCAATCCCGCTAATTTCAGGGACAAAGAAGTAAAGCTGTTCATCGAAAAAATGGGTCTGAAACCCCGCCCTTTAGCGATAGCGGAGGGCGGCTTTATATAAGTTAGTGAGAAACAATTAAACCGTTAGAACGACGAATTAACTGAATCTTGCTAACAGTTATCTGTCCCAATCGTTGACCATTGGTATCGCTTACAGATAGCTGTTTTTCGGTATCTCCACTAACATAACCAATTCCTTTGGGAGAAGAAACTAAATCTCCTTTACGGAACCCATGTCTTGTGGTAGAGCCACCATATTTACGTCGTTTACCACCTTACAACTATGTCTGCTTCTTCATTGGAGGGGAATATACCGATGATCGAGTGAATATGTCATGAATTTCCTGTTTTTAGTACATAATTAGATTATATCCAACATTCCGCAGGTCAGATTCCACTTCATAAATATCCCTCTTTGGGAGTATCTCATTTATGCAAGTGAGTAATTAGGGTTTGCTGAAAAAGTTTTTCTTGGGGGCAGGGTGTGGCCCCCCCAACCCCCCCGACATCGGGGGGGCAGGTGGGGTGTAGGGTTTTACCGATTTTGAAGGCAGGGAAAAAGTCCCTGAATTTTCCCCCCGATCACTCCCATATCTGGTACTTTTTGATTGACAAAAACTCTAAAAGTCTTAACCAACAAGGGTTTTACCATTATTCAGCCAGCCCTAATTATACTTGTCCCTAAAACTGGTTTCTAGCAAGGCTTTCAAAATAGCTTGACATAAAACCTGATTTAGGGGTTACAAAGGTGAGATGCTCCCTCCCTCTTAGCAATGCCATCGTTAGCATGACTTTCTGGTGATTGTTCTGCTTTATTTTTGGACTTTTCTAGTCGCAAATATTTTCTGAGATTAGAGGTTTGCCAACCAAAGCGAGTATGGACTTTTGCCAATTGAGATAGTTGCTCAATCGCCCATTTCTGTCTGACCATAACTGGCGAGAAACCTTTTCCAGACTTAGCTCCTTTTCTACTGGAAGTTAGATCAATATCGGTTTTGACATACTCAAAGTAAATGTCAGTAATTGGATAGATTTTGGTTAGTTCAGAAACGTCTCGAAGTTCAAGTTGACGATTAGCTCTGATTGAGGGAGCTAATTTTCCTTGTTTTCTATTTGAGAATCGTTTTTGTCGATGCGATCTTAGATTAAAAGAAAGTTGGCGGTTAATCCGTCTTTTTCTACGTCCTCTTCGCATTAAGCAGCGATTGTCTAGGCACTCTCTTACTCGCTTAAAAGGAAGTTCTAAGTGAGCCTTCCAAAGAGTAAAAAGGGAGGATTGAACGCCAATTCCAGAGAATAATTTACCCGGGTTAATACCAATGGCAATCGGTTGGGTTTTGTTATCGGAAGGTTCAGTGGTTAGCTGGACATAGAAAATATCTAAGTCGTTGAATTTACCGATAGCTTTTCCTTCCTTAATCCACCGCCTGGCCCGACTGGGTTTGGTGGGCATTAACGACTTTCCGTCTTTTGAGATAACAGGAACTCTTGCTATGGAGATAATCCTTAAGAGTGAAGTTAATGTCCCTTACCGCAACACAATCAAGATGTCTTGTCTAACAACGCTTTACCAATAAAGCTTAGAGGGAATCCGAACTAGGGAAGTATTCGGAAGTCTGTGCCAGATTGTGTCTCGATGCGGTAGTCTTTACTTGCGTCGCCTAAATTGGTCTAGGCAAGCTCAGTCCCTTTTAGGGCGGGGTTAGTGACGAATCAAATTATCTCAAACCCACTCAACGCTTCGACATTTTGTCGGAAAGCGATTAAAGCATGATTAGCTTGATACTCGACGAGACCAGAGAAGATCGCCTCCGAGACTTCCTGCGAGACAACGGTTTTGATCTCAATATTGGTGTTATAACCGACCATATCTCCCTGGCGGTTGCCGTGGCGACCTGCGCCCTGGGCTTGCGAGAGGGTATAGCCAGTTACGCCTAACTCTTGCAGCAGCTTGATCATGCGGTCTTGCAAGACGGTTTCACCAATGATGACAACCAGTACAGCCGGTTTAATGGGTAGGGATGAGGATGACATGGGCAACTCCTAAAATGGGTTTTTCAAAGACAATGTTATTGACATCCTCACCACGCTACTTTTTTAGGATGGTCGCGTCAATGGGGTTGACGCAGATAGCGAAAAACGCTTAATTGCTTAAGTCTGACACTTTCGACCCGTCCGTTTTGAGTGTCCGAATGCCGGACGGCCACTTTGAACAAGTCGAAAAAATCTCAT
>NZ_SFBZ01000322.1:0-3583 GCF_007095495.1 Microcystis sp. M_QC_C_20170808_M9Col
GACTCTGTGTAAGACAGTACATGGTTTTTTAACTGTGGTATGCGACGGTGGTGGAAGCAGAAACTTAAATCGTGAGGTTTAGGAATCGCCGCACTTTTAGGGCGGCGAGGATGTCAAAAACAATACGCTCATCTGTTCGTCCTTGGCTTTGCGATCGCTCCTAGCGCTCGTCAGTTTGTAGAAAACTGTCAGGATACGGTGGGGATTCCCGCGACTTACATCCAAGCAACTCCAGACCTGCTGATGGGGGATTTACTCAAAAACATGAGGAGTTCCCAGATATTCAGCGTCTGTGGACTGCCAGAGATTAGGATTAATCCCATCGCTGAGGGTAAATATCAAGTGGAGTTATTGGGGTTGGATGTGTTTGACCCGGTTACAATGAAAGTGGACTCGGAACCGGGTAAGAATGTCCCCGCTTGGTTTCTCGATACTGACTACAACGGCCTATGTTTCCACGTCAATCAGGCATTTTTTCCCCGTACCGGCGCTTGGGATTCGGTTAAGAAAGCTTTAAAGGGAACCTATGAGGAATCAGTCTGGGAACATCTAGCAGGGACAACCAGCGCAGCTTTTGCAGTGGGAGAACATCGGCAAATTGCCGTTAAGGTGATTGATGACCGCGGGAATGAGTTGTTAGTGGTTAAAAGTTTGTAAGAGGTAGAGTTATGACTAATTCAGAAAATAACCCAATCGAAATATAGGATTTAATATTAAAGAGTGAGAAGTTACACTTAATGTTCAATAAAATAACTCTATGAATATCGAAAAAAATGTTATAGAATATCTCCGAAAATTACCCCCAGACAAACAACAGGAAGTCTTAGACTTTACCCAATTCCTGAGCCAAAAGTCAACCCTGCCTAAACCCAATCCTAATTTAACCCCAGAACAACGATCTGCTAATTGGTTAGCATGGGTTGATAGTCATAAATCCTCTAATCCTCCCTTACCCGATGAAGCCTTACACCGAGACAGTATGTACGAAGACGAATGACTCAATATTTACTGGATACCAACATTCTTTTACGAGGCAGTGACCGGAATTCCTCTCAGTATTCTCTGGTGAGAGATGCTATTAACTATATCCTTCAACACGGTGACACTTGTTTGATTACCTCTCAAGTATTAATTGAATTTTGGGTAGTTGCTACTCGTCCACTTGATGTTAATGGTCTAGGTTGGAATCCACAACAAACGCAACAAGAAATTAACAATCTTCTTTCTCAATTCTCTTTATTAGAAGAAACCCCAGAGATTTTTCTCCACTGGTTTCAACTGGTCGTTAATCATAACATTAAAGGAAAACGAACCCATGACATCAGGCTGTTAGCCGTAATGCAATCCCATAATATTACTCATTTACTAACCTTTAATCCTGATGATTTCATCCTTGTTCCTCACATCACCATCATTCAACCTCAAGATTTATTAGGAAATTAATCAATCCAAAATCAAAAATCGAAATGTCCTACGAAGTCAACGAACCGATTCTCAACTCACCTTTTGATGAACCCTTGATGAAGTGTACCCAAAATGGAAACTATCGACATAAATAAAGCCTTGCCGCAAATCAATCAACTCCTAGAAAAAGCAGCGACAGGAGGAGAAATAATTATTACCAGAAATAATCAACCAATGGTAAAATTAGTATCACCTCAAACTATACCTAAACGTCCTCCTTTATTTGGCAGTGACAAAAATATAATTTCCATTGGTGATGACTTTGATGAACCATTAGAGGACTTTAAGGATTATATGTAATGAGATTACTATTGGATACTCATAGCTTAAATATTAGTGGTTAGAGAGTTGCTTAAAAATCAACAATGAAACCAATTAGATTAACAAAACACGCTCGAGAACAATGTATTGAACGAGGAACAAATGAACAAGAAATTATTGGAGCAATTCGTTATGGGACTCGACAAAGTGCCAAACAAGGAAGGGATAAATATTAGACTATAATTCAGACTAATTCCTATTGGCAAGGAAAATTTTACCCTCTAAAACAAGTTGTTCCCATTGTTACAGAAACAGAACAAGAATTGATTGTCATTACTGTTTACACCTACTATTTTTAAAGGAGACAAAATGAAAATTACCTACGATGCAGAAATTGATGCCCTTTATATTAGACTTGTAGAGGGAAAACATGAATGTCGAAATCTTCAGTTAAACGATGAAATCACCTTAAACCTTGGTGATAATGATCTTTTAGTTGGCATTGAAATTCTCGACGCTAAAGATGTTTTAGGAACAGGAAATGTACCCCAAGTCATCCTTGAGAATATTCCTTTTCGAGCTGCTTAAAAAGGAGTTAATATGAAACAACCTCAAAACCTGCTAGAAAATTAATCAATCCAAAATCCAAAATCCAAAATCCAAAATCGAAATGTCCTACGAAGTCAACGAACCGATTCTCAACTCACCTTTTGATGAACCCTTGATGAAGTTAAATCAGCCGTTTATCAAGCTTGCTTATACTTAGAAAATTCTATGTCAGCCAAAGATATTTTTCATCAATCCGTGTGTATTGCCCTCGAAAAAGATGGCTGGAATATCACCCATGATCCCCTTTATCTTAAAGTCAATGACGTAGAATTTTACATCGATTTAGGCGCGGAAAGATTAATTGCCGCAGAAAAGGCAGGTCAAAAAATTGCCCTAGAGATTAAATCTTTTTTAGGCGCATCTGAAGTCACCGAATTTCATCTCGCATTAGGACAAATCCTCAATTATCGGTTAGCATTAAGACAGGAACAACCCGAAAGGATTCTTTATCTAGCCATTCCTCAAGATACCTATGAGGACTTTTTCTCTCGTCAATTTATTCAAGACGCTGTAGCCGAATATAAAATTAAACTCTTAATCTTTAATTCTCTCAAACAAGAGGTGGTATTATGGAAAGAATAAACTACTCTCAACTGATTCAAGACATTCTCAACCAACATTCAGTTAATAACGGCAAAAATGACACAGAAACTCAACTTATTTTTGACACAAAACGCCATCATTACCAAGTCTTAAATATTGGGTGGAAAGAGCAAAAGCGAATCTATGGTGTGATTATTCATCTTGACATAAAAGATGACAAAATCTGGATTCAAAGAGATGGAACAGAAATCGGCATTGCCAATCAATTAATCGCGGCTGGTGTTCCCAAACAAGATATAGTCTTAGGTTTTCAGGCTCCCTATAAACGTAGTTTAACCGAATTTGCCTTGAGTTAATACATAAGAAAAAAATCCTAAATAACCCTATGTCCTACGAAGTCAACGAACCGATTCTCAACTCACCTTTTGATGAACCCTCCCGTTATTGGTTCATCCGAGAAGGTTATGAACCAGAATTAAAAGAAGGGAGAAGACCAGCTATTGTCTATCCCCCCCGGGAAGGTGACAGCGAATGGGAATTAGGAAAAGTTCTCAAACTTTCACCCCCCGATGAATTTTTCCCTGGTTTTGACATCCTCACCGCCGTAAACGGACGGTGATTCCCAAACCTCACGATTTAGGTTTCTGCTTGGGGTCCCGAAGGATTTTTCGCACCTGCCTTAACAGATTTACTCTGTTCTGGTCTT
>NZ_SFBZ01000323.1:0-27598 GCF_007095495.1 Microcystis sp. M_QC_C_20170808_M9Col
CGGAAAGAGTTCACCGGTGTGATTCTTGCGGTCACATCGAACCAAGAGATACGGCATCAGCAAAGGTAATCGAGAACCGAGGAAAAAACGCGGTCGGACTGACCGTGTTAGAAAACGCTTGCGGAGGCGATTTGACGGGGGTCGTTCAGTTAAACCTGTTTGATCTAGTCAAGAGCCTATGAACCAAGAATCCCCCGCTACACCGCGCGAGCGGTTAGCGGGGGAGAGTCAAAATCAGATCACGCTAATTTGATTGGTTATGGACCCTATTCATGTCTATCTCTCTACCCCGTTCAGGTTACACTTTACCGGTTTTTGCCTGTGCCAGTGCGATCGCATCTCTCCAGCATCTCCACGGCGAAAATGAGCTAAATTCCGTTACTTTTAATCTTTTAGAACCGCCAGAAGCCGTTACTATTGCCATCGAACAAGTTGCCCGACTGAACCCCGATGCTGCCCTAGCCATCACCCGCAGCGATCCGGGGGACAATTTGGATTTAACTAGAAATACCCCTATATGGGCGTTAGTAGAAAGAAAGACGGGTAATCAAGAGATAGAGATTCAAGGCGGCGAAGGAATCGGCCTACAGGTTGATAATAGCGGAAAATCAGCTATCTATAGTTATGCCCAGCGTCTCCTGCAAGAAAACCTCAGACCCCTGTTACTGCCCCAAGAAAGCCTCAAAGTGACGATTATCCTTCCAGAAGGCAAAAAACTGGCCACAAGGACTTCTAACGCCGCTTTTGGGGTGGTAGAGGGATTATCTTTGTTGGGTACCACCGGCATTTCCCAACCTCTCAGCGCCCCCGGACAGTTAGAAATCTTTCGCGAGCAATTAAAAATTTTATCTCTTCGTTTCGATCGCTTGGTGTTTTGTATCGGGGAAAATGGCTTAGATTTAGCCCCTCAAATGGGCATTAATCCTGATATTTTGGTAAAAACAGCCAATTGGATCGGGCCGATGTTATTAGAGGCACAATTACAGGGAATCTCTGAAATTCTTTTGTTTGGTTATCACGGTAAATTAATTAAACTTGCCGGGGGAATCTTTCAGACTCACCATCATCTCGCCGATGGTCGTCGGGAAATTCTTACCGCCTACGCCGCTAAAATGGGTTTAGCTACCCCCCATCTCCAGCAAATTTTTGACAGTAGCACCAGCGAAAACGGTCTGGAATATCTGCGTCAATTAGACCGGCAAACGGGAGATAATTGGGTGGAACGCATCTATGGAGAAATGGCTAATACGATTGATCGCCGTTGCCAAGAATACGTTTATAACCACAGTAACGGTCATCTTGGGGTCGGTTGTATTTTATTCGATCGCTCTCGTTCTTTGATCAGCAAAAGCGAAAATGGCCTTAAATTTTTGCAGAATCTACAAGTTACCCCCTAGTGACCGTGCTATGATCGTGGGAATATTTAGGGCTTGCTGAAAAAGTACGGGCGAAGCATTCGGATAGAAAATCTACGGTTTCACCGATAGGTTATTGCCCGAATGCTTCGCCCCTACAGGACGCGGGCCGATGAAGACGCAAGGTTTTGAACGACGATTCTCTCAAAATCTTGCACCTGTTTCGCTCGTAAAGCCCCAAAACCCTTACTTTGCCTACATTTCACATTTATTCAGCAAGCCCTATTTAGTCTTAAAAAATGAAACTAATAAGGCCACACCATTCTAGCTTATTTTCAGAACAATAGCCGATTTAGTTCACAAATCTTTAACCTTTTCCTGCCAGTTTCTTTTTTTGATCGCAGTGACAACTCAAACCCCCCTTCCCACCCCCCAAGAGACTTTGCCCTCAGAGTCCTTCACTAATAGCCTTAATCGTCAAATAATCATCATTCTTGACTTTGGCTCCCAGTATTCTGAATTAATCGCCCGCAGAATCCGGGAAACGAACGTTTACTCCGAAGTTCTCTCCTATCGTACCAGCGCCGAACAATTGGCCCAAATCAACCCGAAAGGAATAATTCTTTCGGGCGGTCCCAATTCCGTCTATGATCCTGGAGCGCCCCACTGTGATCCCGAAATTTGGAATTTAGGTGTACCCGTCCTCGGAGTTTGCTACGGGATGCAATTGATGGTACAGCAGTTAGGGGGCAGGGTAGAACGGGCAAAACGGGCCGAATACGGCAAAGCATCCCTATTTATCAACGATCCTACCGATTTATTAACCAATGTCGAGGACGGTTCCACCGCTTGGATGAGTCACGGGGATTCCTGCGTGGAATTGCCCGCGGGTTTTGAAATTCTCGCTCATACCGATAATACCGATTGTGCGGCCATTGCCGATCACAAGAAAAAACTCTTTGGAGTGCAGTTTCACCCGGAAGTTGTCCATTCTGTGGGAGGAATCGCCTTAATTCGCAATTTCGTCTATCATATCTGCAAATGCGAACCCACTTGGACCACGGAAGCTTTTGTCGAGGAATCGATCCGAGAAATTAGGGCAAAAGTGGGCGATAAGCGAGTTTTATTGGCTTTATCCGGCGGTGTGGACTCCTCTACCTTAGCATTCCTCTTGCATCGAGCGATCGGTGATCAACTAACCTGTATGTTTATCGATCAGGGATTCATGCGTAAGGGTGAACCAGAACGATTAATGCAGATATTTAACGAGCAATTCCATATTAGAGTCGAGTATGTCAACGCTAGAAAGCGATTTTTAGCGCAAGTGGCCGGTGTCACGGATCCCGAGGAAAAGCGCCGTCGTATCGGCCATGAATTTATTCAGGTGTTTGAAGAAGAATCGAATCGTTTGGGACCCTTTGATTATCTGGCCCAAGGAACTTTATATCCCGATGTGATTGAATCGGCCGATAGTAATGTGGATCCCAAAACCGGGGAAAGAGTAGCGGTTAAAATTAAAAGTCATCATAACGTTGGTGGACTGCCGAAAAATCTCCGGTTTAAATTAGTCGAACCCCTGCGAAAATTATTTAAGGATGAGGTGAGAAAATTAGGTCGATCAATCGGTCTTCCGGAAGAAATTGTTCGTCGTCAACCTTTCCCCGGCCCCGGTTTAGCAATTCGCATTTTAGGGGAAGTCACCGCAGATAAATTAAATATTTTGCGCGATGCAGATTGGGTAGTGCGCGACGAGATTAATAAGCAGGGAATGTATCACGATTTCTGGCAAGCTTTCGCGGTTTTATTGCCTGTCCGCAGTGTGGGAGTGATGGGAGATCAACGCACCTACGCTTATCCTATTGTCCTACGTTTAGTCAGCAGTGAAGACGGAATGACTGCCGATTGGTCCCGGGTTCCCTATGATTTATTGGAGACAATTTCTAATCGTATTGTCAATGAAGTTAAGGGAGTTAACCGCGTGGTTTATGATATTACTTCTAAGCCCCCCGGAACTATAGAATGGGAGTAGTATTGAATTATTGATTGATTATTAGTCCCGTCCAAATATTGGGGCGGGATTTTTGCAGAATAGACAATTGAGGAGATTAATTACTACCATGACACAGTTAGAGATTTTAGAAGAAATAGAAGCGGTGGATTTTGCGGAAGAAGAAGAAGATATTGCAGGAGAATCAGCAAACCAAAAAAAGCTACAACTCAAAGAAATCTCCGAGACTGTTGTTGCTGGAAGTGATTGGACTACCGCAACGATCCGCGATCAATTAATTCGAGAAAATATTCAACTTAATCCGCGCTTTCAAAGACGAGATGCTTGGAATATTACTCGTAAAAGTCGATTTATTGAATCCCTAATTCTAGGGTTTCCAGTCCCACTGATTGTCTTAGCTACTAATAATAAGGAAAAAGGTAAATTTATCGTTCTTGATGGCAAACAACGCCTACTAACAATTTTACAGTTTTATGGTGACAGTGCCACACCTAATAATAGTTTTACTTTAAAAGATTTAGAATTTCTAGATAATCTCAATGGCTGCCAATATCAGGATCTAAAAAATGACTTCAATTTGAATGATATCTTAGACCAACTGGATAATCAAACTATCCGCACGATTGTTATCCGTAATTGGAAAACGGAGAGTTTCCTCCATAAAATTTTTCTGCGTCTCAATCAGGAAAATACCCCTTTGTCTCCACAGGAATTAAGACAAGCATTACACCCAGGAGGTTTTATTAATTTTTTAGATGATCGAGCGATCGAAAGTCAAGCATTAAAGAAAATATTTAAATCTTCCTATCCCGATTTCCGGATGCGCGACACTGATATACTATTGCGTTATGTAGCTTTTCATTATTATTTATCCGATTATCGCGGTGATGTTCAGATGCTTCTAGATAAAACCTGTCAAAATTTCAATCAAGAATGGGAAAAACGCTCAGATGAAATTATCAATGTTGTTGATCAATTTGAAAAAGCTGTCCAAACAACAATTAATATTTTTGGAGAGAAAAACTTTTCCCGTCTCTGGCTGCCTGAATCGGCAACTTATCGAAGTCAGTTCAATCGAGCAATTTTAGATGTGATGGTTTTTTACTTTTGCGATGATCTAATTAGAGCAGCTGCCGAGAAAAACAAAGAACAGATAGAAAATGCTTTTAAAGAATTATTATCTAACCCTGACAATGAATTTAGGAACTCAGTAGAAAAAACTACTAAAAGTATTAGAGCAACTTACAATCGTTTTCATTTATGGGGTCAAGCTTTATCAAAAGTATTAGATATTAACTTCAATATTCCTCAGATGGAAGACAATCGTATTATTTTTAAGGGGTTAAGATAGTTAGTTTTTTTACTATGCCGAAATCTCTAAGATTTAGACAACTAACCAAAGAATTGAATCGACTAAAAAAACAATTCCTACCTCGTAAATTTAGCGAGATAAATGAATATTCTGAAAGACAATTAGCTTTAACTTTTGCCTATCGAGTTTTTGCTCATGCTGAGATTGAATCTTATCTTGAAGATCGAGTTTGGCATACCGTACTGACAGCAAAAAATATCTGGGATAATCAAAAGAAAGCTGGTCGAGTTTTGTTATGTGTAATCGCTTTTTCTGGTCAAGAAATGGCAGCTCCTCCCGACACCCTTACTCCTCTTAAAGGTAACAAAAATCTGCCTGAAGATAAACTAAAAATAACTAAAAAAATTGACATAGCGATTAGATGTTTTAAATCAGTTATCGATCAAAATCATGGGATTAAGGAAACTAACCTATTAAAATTACTCTTACCAATCGGCATCGATAGTGATGACTTAGATAAAGTTTGGTTACTAAATATGGATACTTTTGGAGAATAACGCGGTGAAATCGCTCATTCTTCGGCAATAAAAACGAAAAAAACGCCTAACCCTGCCGACGAATTAGAAAGAGTTAAACAAATTATTCAAGAATTAGAGAAAGTCGATCAATTGATTACTAACTTGCTCAAGTAATTGCACTCTTAATAAAACTTAAAGTGTTAACTATATCAGAAATATAGTATAATGAAAGGCAGAACGTAGGTTGGGTTGAAGCATGAAACCCAACACCCGCATAGTTTACGCTACCGCTAACCCATCCTACCAATAATTGTGCCTCCCTACTTACAGTATAATGAAAGGCAGACAATAGAGAGCTAATCATCAAGGTGAAACATAGACCAATTGCGATCGATTTATTTGCTGGCTGCGGTGGGATGTCCCTTGGTCTAGAAGCGGCGGGATTTGATATTGCTGTAGCGGTGGAGTTTGATGCAGTCCATTCCTTGGTTCATCATTTTAACTTTCCCTATTGTCAAACTATTTGCCGGGATATAGCCAAAGTAACAAGTAGAGAAATATGGGAATTATTAAAACTAAAAGGCTATGCCACCGATGTTAGTTTAATTGCCGGCGGTCCCCCCTGCCAAGGTTTTTCACTGATTGGTAAACGACAAATAGATGATCCTAGAAATTCTCTTGTATTTGAATATCTGCGGATTGTAGCAGAAATTAAACCCAAGTATTTTATCTTTGAAAATGTCCCCGGCATGGCTACGGGTAAACATAAACAATTTTTAGAGGAGTTAATCTCTGAATTTGAAGCTATTGGCTATACAATTAATCAGCCAATTAAAATCCTTGATGCCAGTGAATATGGCGCACCACAAAAGCGCAGAAGATTAATCTTAATTGGTAGTCGAAAAGACGTGCCGATGGCTAAATATCCTTTGACAAAGACCGTCGATTTAAACTCAGCCAAAAAATCAGCTTTTACCAGCGTCTATGATGCGATTTCAGATTTAGAATTAATACCTGCCTTTATCGATACTGATTTAGGCATACCTGCATCAAAATTAGATTATAGTGGTAAGAGGAAAAAATATTCAGTGCAGCCAAAAGATATTTTTAAACTTTGCCATCAAAGAACAGTAGATACAAAAATCTATGGACATATAGGCTCAGTTCATACCCAAAGATCAATTGATAGATTTATCGTAACCGAACCGGGTACAGTGGAACCAAAAAGTCGCTTTTTAAAGCTTTCTCCCACTGGTTTATGTAATACTCTCCGGGCCGGAACTAATAGTGACAAAGGGGCCTATACTGCTCCTAGACCCAT
Source organism: Microcystis sp. M_QC_C_20170808_M9Col (assembly GCF_007095495.1). Classification (NCBI taxonomy): domain Bacteria; kingdom Bacillati; phylum Cyanobacteriota; class Cyanophyceae; order Chroococcales; family Microcystaceae; genus Microcystis; species Microcystis sp. M_QC_C_20170808_M9Col. The sequence goes on from NZ_SFBZ01000323.1 coordinate 6,515, forward strand.
TCACTATTCTATTCCTCGTTGTATTACTGTACGAGAAGCCGCCAGATTACATACATTCCCCGATTGGTTTCAGTTTCACCGCACAATATGGCATGGTTTTCGTGAGATTGGTAACGCGGTTATTCCGCTATTATCGAAAGAACTTGGCTCTTCTGTGATGGGAGCAATGAATATCAATACCGCTAATCTCAACCGAGTTATTTTAGAAAAAATGCCCGAAGACTTATTGCTATATAATATGTCTCAAGCATCAAATTATTGGGGAATCTCTGACGATGTTATCCCGAAAAGAAAACGAGGTGTCTCTCAGAGGCTGTTCGGTATTTAAATTATACCAATCAAAGAGTATTTCTTTCAGAAGCACCGCGCTACAATTTGCCGTTAATTCAGGTTCCTTCTGGTGAATTATTTGTCATGGGAGATAATCGTAATAATAGCAACGATTCCCATATCTGGGGATTTTTACCAGTCAATAACGTGATTGGCAATGTAGTTTTTCGCTTTTTCCCACTGCATCGCTTTAGCTGGGTTTAATGGTTCTAATCTAACTTCTGACTTCTGTTTTCCGGCAACCTCAAATACCAGGATAAATGTAAAGATTTATTAAAATATAGTGTAGGATACAACGTTTGTGGCGGGGTGGTGTGTATCCTTTTATATTGGGAAATGTGGTAGAGCGTCCCAACCCTGATCGCAAAAACCGCCACAAACGACTCCCAACTGTATCTGGGCTCTTCGGTTTGTGTTATGCAATGGAGGGGAGTTATAAGGGATGGAACCCTTATATAGAAAGGCATTTAGCTATTTTTGTCAATTGTTTTTTATCTAGAGCGAACTAATCAATTATGTATCTGTCTCTTTTAGAACGCCAAATAACCGTGGAGACTTGCTATGACTGCAACACCTGGTCAAAACACACAATCTTCGTCAGCCACTTGCTTGAAAAAACCAGATTTTCGTAAGGAAACTCGCTTAGGATTAGTGCTTTATGGTGGGGTTTCTCTAGCAGTTTATATGAATGGTGTTTGTCGAGAATTTTATAACGCAACAAGGGGTCGGGGAATTTATAAATTAATTAAAGCACTGACAGATTCAGATATTGTTGTTGATATTGTATCGGGAACTTCAGCGGGAGGAATTAATGGAGTTCTCTTGAGCTATGCAGTTGCTAATAGCTACGAAAAAATTGTAGTTGACTTTAAGGAATTTGGAGATATTTGGCGAGAAAGTGGAGATATAAATAAATTACTGCGTCCGATCAAAAAAGAAAATAATCAGACCAATGTCAACTCTCTTTTAAACGGCGAGGGATACTATCAGGAAGAACTTTTTAAAGCTTTTGAAAAAGCTGGAAATAACCAACAATCTGCTCCTGATGGAGAATGGTATTCAGAGTTTAACGAATTAGATTTGTTTATCACTGGCACTGATGTTTTAGGAAGAATCTATAAAACCTTTGACAACACTGGAAAAGTCATCGAAATCAAAGATAATCGTTGCGTTTTTCAGCTTAAATATCGAGAAGATCAAGATTTTGGAGATCCTTTTTCTACGACAGATAAAGATACTCAACAAGCCTTAGCTAAACTCTGTCGAATCACCTCTTGTTTTCCCCTGGCTTTTCCCGTAGTACCTGTCGCAATTAAGTCTGATAATAAGGTAGATAACAAACTACAAGAATGGGGAAAACTTCTGAGAAATCGTATCCTTCCGCAAGAACCTCCAAAAGAGGGATATAAAATCTATTTTGTTGATGGGGGAGTTCTAGATAATCGTCCTTTTAGTTATACCACTGAAGCCATTTATTATCGTACAGCAGATCGTCCTGTCAATCGTCAATTATTTTATCTCGATCCCAATCCAGAAAGCTTTGTTGACAGTCCCAAATTCAAAAAAATGGAGCAACCTACTGTTTGGGAAGTCATCACAGGTTCTCTAATCAGTTTACCCAGGTATCAAAGTATTGGCAAAGACCTGCAACAAATCAAAGATATTAACAACAAAATTCGTAGCTATAATTTGTTATTAAAGAGTGTTGATGAAGAAGTATCTGAACAAACAACAGAAGCCAAAAATCGTTATTGGAGGTGTCGTTTAGTCAGTTTAAGAGATATTGTTCTCTCCGTAATTTTTGACAATCAATATTTTTTGGGAAAAGAACAAAAACAGGAAGAACTATTAGAAAAAAGTGCCAGTTTATTGACCGAATTTATTAGTGATTCTGGAGAAATTAAAAAGCGAGAGGAAACTTTAAACTCCCTAGCTCAAGATGTTGAAAATCTAGATATTCAATATGCTATTAGAAAACATAACTTTCTCTTGTCCCAAATTTCCCCTCTGATATCTGATGCTATTACTAAAGATACAGATGATATTACCAAATATACAGAGTTGAAAAATTTAGCCAATAAAATCACTTGGCTGCTAGAGCTGCTCAAAGTGATTGATCGGTTTGTCAAAGAAGTGATAAAATCCGAACCTGTTCGCCAAAAATTTTATCAACTCATCACAGAAGAGGAAGAGGACAATAATCAAGAATCTGTAAATTTGAAGCGCAAAAAAATCTATGATTATCTATTAACGTTGTTGCGTCTTATCTTAGATAGTCAAGATTTAGCCGATGTCACCGTAGAAAATCTCAAAGAGCTAAATTTTGACAAAATCCATTCTATCGGGGACAATTTACGGAAGAAGGTTAAAGATGTAGCTCTAGATCAAGATTGGGAAGCATTAACTATAACCAAAGGTGAAACCATCTTAGAAAAAATAGAACAAGCTTCGGCGAAGTTGTTAACTGAACAATCGGAGAATGTAGAACCAGCAATTGGCAAATTTGAGAAATTTCAGCTAATTGATCAAGTAATATATCCCTATCAATATTTGTCCGATGTCCAAAACAAGAGTCTAATTAAACTTGTTCGTATTTCTCCCAATGATGCTGATAAAGGATTTGGCAAAGATAAGGGACTTGAAGAAAAATTAGCTGGAGATCAATTTCGTGCTTTTGGAGGCTTTTTTAAGAAATCTTGGCGTTCTAATGATATACTTTGGGGACGGTTAGATGGAGTCAACCGTATTGTTGATGGGTTGTTAACTTCAGAATCCTTAAAAGCCTTCTCCGGAGTTGTAAGTCGCCAAATTAAACTAGAACAGTTCCCAGGAACTCAGGAAGAGAAAATTCAAGAATACGTCAAGCGACTTGTTGATGAATCTGGTTCTTCGTTACTTGGTATGGTTCGATAGGGGGGCATAAATCGACTAAATCCTTATCTGGCAAGAGACTTAATTGATTAGTTCGCTCTAGCTCAAAAACAATTGACAAAAATCGCTAATGAATCTTTTCCCACGGAAACACAAACAGAAAAAGATGGGCTAATTCAAGACTTAATTAAACTTGCTCAACCTAATACAACCCTTGCCAAAGAAGAATTAGAAGACTTCTTAAATAAGCTTGTCAGTTTAGGACATAGTGCTATTCTTAAGGAAAATTTAGGGAATGTATTCAAAGACGCAATTTCTGAACAATTGGAATGGAATCAACAAAAAATTTACTCAACTCCTGAGCCAAACTACAAATATGTTGGTGGCTATTTTGACAAAGCAGTAACTCCCTTAGCTGCTGCAGAACTTGCTCAACGTTTCCTAGAAGATTTAAAAGGGAAAGAAAAAGAATACTTCCTGGGTGAATATGGAGTTGGTTCAGAAACAATAGCGAAAGATATACCTTCTAATATTCTCAAAAGTTTAGGCACTCGGTCAGCGATAATTTTGAGTGATATCATAGAATCTAGTAAGACTGGTAAACGACTGCTTAGACTTCAATCTTATCAGCTTCTCAAACAAATTCTGAATATATACTATTTCCTGTCCCAAAGAAGTAGTCCAAGCAGCTATAAAACACAAGCCTCTCCCCTCATCTCTGCTTTGAAATCATTGCTTCTTTTTATTATTGGATTTGGAGTAATAGCCTATCTACTAAATGTATTACCAAGATGGGCTGTGTTGACCATTGCAACCTTAGCATTACTCTGGATAATAAAAAGCTTATTGGGACTATTATTCGGGAGAACCTCTAAATAACCGCTGGAAGCTGTGCCAAAGAAAAATCAAGGTTCTGTAGGAGTTGCCATGGGGGAGAGAATCTGGTTTATGATCGGCGCTCGCGTCCTGTAGGGGCGAAGCATTCGGGCATAACCTATCGCTGAAACCGTAGATTTTCTATCCGAATGCTTCGCCCCTACTTTTTCAGCAAACCCTACTTACTATCTTACTATCATTTTTATTATTCGGGAACCGTCCACCAAGCAAGAGCAAAAGCTTGTTCTTTCTCGTTAACTTGTTGACGATATTGAACGCGAATTTTATAGTTTCCAGAGATGGGTACAGGACAAAAAATATGCTCTAAACTATCACTATCACTCAGGGAAGCACAGGTGTATTTAGCATTATTATCCTCCTGGGCAGGTAAAAGATAAACATCTAAATTATTCAGTCCGCGATCCCGGAAACTTTCATCGAGATCATAGAGATTATTGCGGTTAGTATCGATTAGTTCAACCAAACGATCCCAAGCCAAAGTTATCGAAACAAAACTATTAGCTTTTAAGGGCTTCTCTAGGGGATAATCTTGATAACTATTAGCGGTAACTGTAGCGTAATCCCAACCAATGGCAGGAATAGATTCTGCGGCAGACCATTGACCATTACTAAACTGTTGGTAGGCGCGAAAAGTGTTAAGATGTCCCGTCCCCATCTGCATATCTAAAGGAATTTTCGGGTCTTTATAAGCATCGGACTCTAACCAAGTTTTTTGGTCTTTAGTTAAGACTGTCCGTCTCATACCTAACCGTAACCCATCGCCCGTATCTTTAATTTTATCGGCAGCATTAAGCATTACTGCCTTCATCACTTGATGATGACGAGAATCGAGACTCCAATGGGGATTTTTTTGATTAATTTGTTGATCGCCGTATTCTTGTAAAAGTGCCACGGATGCCGTAATATGAGGAGCGGCGAAACTGGTGCCACTAACAGTATTTAATTTACCTTTGAGGTCATAAAGCTCTATTTTATTGCCAGGAGCAACTAAATTAATCGACCGTCGCAAACCATCATTAATTTCCCGTTTAATTAAACTGCGACCAATACCCACCGGCAAAGCACTAATATTAGCAAAATCAACTTTAGTAAATTTTCCTTCTCTTTTCGCTGTATAGGCGGTAGTAATGCCGTTAAAATGATCGGTGGGAATGGGAATTCCTCCCTTACCTTGATTACCAGCAATTACATAAAGAACATCATCAACTCGCGATGACCAATCAACACATTGAGTTAATAAAGCCTGACCATCTAATTTTGGTTCCTGTCGTTGATCTCTTTGCAAAGATTCCCCAAAACTAAAGTTAATGGCGCGCACATCACCGCTATTTTGTCGGGCAATATTTTGACTAGCCAGACATTCTTCCGGTTGTCCGCCCCGTCGCAAAGAACCCACCGCCCCCGAATATAATCTCGCTTTTGGGGCCACTCCGGGGATTTTTTTATCATCACTGACCATCACCGTTGCCACCATAGCGGCGTGATTATCTAGATAGGTGTTGGGTTTGGCAATTTGATCGCGAAAAAAAACACCGGCTAATTTATAGGGAGGTCGCCAAGCTGCCACTTTATCATAACCGAACTGAGCCGGTCGGCCGATTTCCACTTGACCGATGGCAATTTTTCGCCCTAATAAATTATAGGGTTCCGCCCGCAGGCGATCGGCATAAATTCCCTGTTCACCGATGGAATTAGAAAGAACTAGGGAAGGAAGCAGAATTATCGTTACTACTAACCCGACGACAAACCAAAACCCTCTTTTCATCATCAGCAATCCTGCGGCAGTAAGGTGATACCGATCCATTCTAAGACAGAAATATCAGAAAATACCTAAATCTCTTTTTTGGCTAGGCGGGATGGTAATAAAAAGCTACTGCCAAGATTAAATAGGTGGCTAGTAATAGGGTTCCATCTAACCAATTGGAACGACCAGTAAAGCTGATTAAATTAGTAACAATCACCGCTACAATCAAAGCCACCACGTTAAAGGGATTAAAATTTAAATCCATCGGCTGCTGCCAAAATTGACCGATAAAAACTAATAAAGGTGCCACGAATAAAGCCACCAATAAACTATCACCCATAGCCACGGAAACCGTTAAATCCATCTGATTTTTTAGGGCTAATTGAGTGACGGTAACTATTCCAGAAACATCGCTAATTAAAGGAATGAAAATCACCCCGATAAAGAGAGGAGTGAGATTAAATCCTTCCATCACCGATTCCACTACATCAACAAATAAATCCGACTCATAAGCTACAGCTACGGTGGAAGTAAGCAGCACAAGTAACCAAATCCAGACTTGAGCTTTTTCTTCCTCACTAACCTGATTGTCAGGGGTATTTTCATTACTTAATCCCACTTCGTAGAGATAGCTATGGGTTTTGAGGGAAAATAATAAAGTTAACCCGTAAACTATTAATAAAACCGTGGCGGTGACTAGGGAAAGACTGAGAATATCGGCAACTTCCACCACGTTAGAAGTATATATTACCAAAGTTGGTAAAGCGATCGCTATTACTGCTAAAGTCATGGAAGAACCATTTACCCGCGCTAAAATCGGTTTAAATTCCTGCTCTTTGTAGCGAATTCCTCCCGTGAGCATTCCCATGCCCATAAATAATAATAAGTCGCTGAGAATACTACCGGTAATACTGGCTTGTACGATGTCCACCAAGCCTTTTTTTAGGGCAATTAAGGCAATAACTAAAGTGGTAGTATTGCCGAAGATAGCATTAACTAATCCTCCCAAAGTTGGCCCGGTGACTACGGCAACTCTTTCCACGGCCGTACTTAACCAAATTGACAGGGGAATGATCGATAAAGCGGCAGTGATAAAAATAGCTTGATCTCCCCAATTAAGACGACTAGCGACCACCGATAGGGGAATAAATAATAGGAAAGCAAAGGAGACAATTTTTCTTAAATTCATGGGTTATTAATGGCGATTTCCCCCACCATTCCCGCTTCAGCATGACCCGGAATAGTACAGATTAATTTATACTTACCGGTTTTGAGAGGAACTATTACCCATTCTGCCTGTGCATTAGGTTTTAATTCTAGTTCGTGAATCGCCCCTTTAATCTCCACTTTTCCCGCTTCAACTTTCTGCGTCCAACTAGCATCGGCGAAGTCTTTAGCGGTAAAATAATGTTTAGTGGGACTGGGATTATCGAGAATTAATTTGTATTTTTGTCCGGCAATAAAGTCTAATTGACTAGGAAAGAATTTTAATTCTCCTTGGCCGGAGCCTAGACTAATTTTAACTTCTAGAGGGGCGGCTCCGGCGCAGGCCGGAAAAGTCACTAACCAACAACTAATTAAAACTATTACTACTGCCACAAATTTTTGATAGATATCCTGGGCAGCGAAGTAGGGATTAGAATTCATTTTGCTCCTCCAGCTTATAATAGAGAAAATCTGGCGGCTTTTAAGTAGCTAGACACAATCAATTACACATATCTAACTACTTCTTGCCTTTTGCCTATCCTAACCAAGAAATTAATTTTGCACGACTACTTAGGATAATTTTACAACAAGTGGTGATTCTGACCGGCTCTCTTCCCTTCCATTCCCTAAAAGTCCCTTGGCCATGGTTAAAACCGCGGGACTTCTAGCCACTGTCAGTTAAATCGACAAAACTAATCTAAGCTATCGGGAGAATGGGGATAAAGTTGTTCTGCTTCCGGACAATCTTCCGAGACATTAATATCAGGATTCGTCCGCGACACCGAGGCCAGTTTTCTGCTCACCGCACCGATACTTTCTAAACGCACCATTTCTTCCCAAGAACTAATTTCGTCTTCTTCCTCTGTTTCGTAGCGAATGGTGACGAGATCGCTTTCTAGATCGACAATACGAGCATTATCAATCCATCTTTGCTGATCGCGCAAGAAAATGCAGACTTCCTGACCATCCATACAGAATTGATAAATCTTGCGGTGTAACATAAATTGCTCCTAAACAGCTTCTTTTGTTGAATTCAACTAACGGGAAGTGACAAAATGCCAATCTCAGCAATAGCTCAAAAATTCCCGCGGATAACACAAAAGGGAGAAAAATTCCGCTAGCAGTGGCAAGAATGGGAAAGGAAAGTCAGGTTTCCGGTTTGGGGCTACGTTCTTCAAAGACATCGATTCGATTAATAGACGGCCTCGGCGATCACTAAAAAATCGCCCTTATAGAATCATTGTGACATAAATTTTCACTTCCTAACAGTATTTCTGGATGGAATCGGGAATAAGGTTTAGGGATGAGGTTATCCCATTTTTCTTTATTCATGGCAGGCATTCTACACCCCTCTCGCGCCCCTCCAACCCCCCACATCGGGGTGGCAGGGGGGGTGGGGGTGAGGGCAATTAACCATATCTGCCATTACTTTTGAAAAATGCTATCAGTATCGTCCCCTTTCCAACCCCGAAAAATAGCTATAGACGCTCTGTCATCTTGGCAAGTCATGGGACATCGCTCGCCACTTGATTCCGTTGGCCGATAAATAAAAAATGGCTGTGAGCTTATAGCTACTTCAGGGTAAGCGCATCTTAAGGATCCTTGACAAAATGAACTTTATGTGAGTTGCTTACCCACGATTCAGGCATATTTGAGGAGAATTTGCCATCTCAATTGTTAATAGCGTTTGAGATGCGCTCACCTTGGGTTGGGGGGTGGGGAGACGATGCCAAATCTGGTTATAATTCACATTTACCAGAAACGCTATATTCATTTCAATCATTCCGAAATAACTAAATAAACTTCTAATCCTTTTTGACTTTCTTTGTCAAATTTTAAGCGTATTTCAGAATCTTTTATCTCTCTTATTGGAATTCTTCGGCGAGGGGTATTTTTGCCATTTTTATTAATTTGAATACTTTCAATAATAGCATTTTGACATATTTTTTTATTTTCACTGACTAAAAAAACTTTTTTACCAACTTCTAGTCTTTTATTGGGTTCCTGTGGCTCATCTGATATTTTGATAGCGCAAGCTTGTTGCTGTTGATACCAATTGACAACTTTACCGATCTTTTGAAGCTTTCCTATCTTTTTCTTCCTATCAACAAAGCAATAAAGAACTAATTCACTCATAGCTTGACATATAGCTTCGACAAAATCACATAATTGTAGTAACTCATTGGCATTAAGAACGGTATCTATTTCTTTACCATGAGCAGAATTATTACGAAGTTCTATAAAATTCTTTAATTCATTTTCCACACTACCCCTACTATTATTGTCAATAAAATTCTTAACTTTTTTATGATTTTCTATCCATTGCCAAGAATCAGTTGCAGATATGCCAGCATCGACTAAAAGTCTGGTTAATTGCTCTTTTCTCAGATTAGCTTCATGTAACAAAAAAGCAGCTGATGTGAGATTATATTTAGTTGTATTTTTGTATTCAGTATCAAATAAATTTGGCTCTTCGGTAATTGTTATGCAATGGACGGGGGTTATAAGGGATGGAACACTTATATAGAAAGGCATTTAGCGATTTTTGTCAATTGTTTTTGATCTAGAGCGAACTAATCAATTAACCAAGTAACGAAGAACCATAAATTTTTGATAATGTCCCTCTCTGAAAGAGAATCGAAGCGATTTCTTTTATTTTCATTGCCCAGTAATGTAGCACAACCAGTCTGATGCTTATTTCTTACAGATTCAGGTAAATCTTGATAGCAACTATATAATTGAGGCAGCAAAATAATCCAATCTCCCACTAGATCTTCGACAAAATTTTCGTAAAGAGCATATAACCTTGTGATAGATGAACAATGATCGTTAACTAGCCACTTGTCTCCTAAAGGAGCATTTGCTTGAAGATATTTTAAGTCTTCTGTGTTGAGTTGTGAAGGATTATCCGCAATAATTTCTCTAAGTTTTTCACTGATATTAATTATTGATCGAATGGTCTTTATCTCATCCTTTAGGTTATTTAAAAGTCCTTCAAACATTCTCAAATACTCTGCTTAAGAACTCGTTGAATCAGAGAATCAAAAATTTGAATACGAGCTTTAAAATCATCTTTGGTATCCCCTTCTCCGGTGAAAAGTCCTTTTTTTAATTTTTTATCTTGATGAGTAATTCCCTGGGAATCTTGAGTAAATAAGCTGATAGTTTCATCAATTATCGCTGATTTTCTAGTAATTAATTCTTGATAATCAGATAAATGGTTGCTGAAACTGATCATCACTGCATCATAGTAAACTTTATAAGCTTTCGATTTATGTGTTTTGGTTTTACTATCGAAAGGCTTAAATAACTGATCCTGATAAATGTTAGATACTAACTCTATAGTTTGGTTAAATACTTGCTCGAACTCTTGGATATTCTCGTCGGAAAAATTAAGACTTTTTTTCATCATATAATTATCCAGATATTTAGATAAATTACCAGTATATTGCTCAATATCCCTCAGGGCAAAAAAACGGAGGATTAATTCTACATCTTCCATCTTTTTATAAAATCCATTTTCTTTAAGTTCTTCTTTATCATCAATAGGAATATCCCAAGCTTTAGCAAAAATAGTATTCTCAGAAAGCTTTAATAAAAGTTCATTGAATTTCCCAGAGTAAATACAGTTTCTTATTTCTTGGCGACTCAAAGATACACCTCCTGTATTGAGGCGTTCAAAAACCAGTTGTTTTAAAGATAAAGCTTCCTCTGTATTCGATAGAGACTCGGTAATAACAACTATAGTTGAAATGGCGCGTCGATTGATACCATCTTTGATTTTTGCAGGAAGACTTTCATAGGTTCTTCCTTCTAATTCAGGCCAGATATCTAACCCTGTTAATTTTAATTTGTTATTATAAAAATTCTCAATTGCTGTGATTCTTTGTTGACCATCCATTACTTCATAGGAGTTATAGGAAGTTTCATAGAGAATCAGAGGAGGTACGGGAATATTCATCAAAAAAGATTCAATTAGTCTCGATTGTTTTTGTGCGTCCCAGCGATCCCGTCTCTGATAGAAAGGACGCTTTTTCACATAGTTAGGTTTATTTAAAGACTCAGCAAAACTAGGCAACTTTTCTCGATTCATTTCTAATAATATTCTTCGTTCACCTTGTTCATATTTTTCATTAATTTCATTATCTGATAATTTTTTAACATCCTTTCGGGAACGTTTTTGCCAAGGATTTGTTTTAGTTTGTGAGATTGTCATAATTTCCCACCAGAGGGGTACAAATTGATATGACTGGACTTCCCTCATTCATTTTTAAGCATAGACTGAGGATATATACGAGAATTAAGAGTTATTGGTAATCTTCCCAGATAACTCTCAAAAGTTAATTCTCTTAAATTGACAACTGGTCACTGATAACTGGTCACTGATAACTGATTAGGATTTTTGGCTGAAATAGGCCTCTAGCGCCTCATTGATGATTTGATTCATCGGCCGTTTTTCCGTTTCCGAAGCTTCCTTGAGACGGACAAACATATCATCGGGGACGCTGACACGGTTTTGATTTTTACGCACGCGTTTGGGTTTTGATTCAGTGGTAGTAGTTTCGGTCATTTTAGGTGTGTAGGTGGCTGAAAATGCTTGTAAAGCAGGGAAATTGACTCGATGACAGAATTCTCCGAAGGTTTCGTTATTTTGTTGATCCTGTTGGAAGTAAACGAAAATCGGTTCTAAGACCTTTTCTAGATCATCGATCGCCATTTTATCCAAATAGGGGCGCGCTAGTCGAGTTTGATCGGCTGTTCCCCCTAACCAGAGTTGGTAGGAATTGGGAGCGCTACCCACAAATCCTAATTCTGCCATATAGGGACGCGCGCAGCCATTGGGACATCCTGTCATGCGGATGACAAATTGCTCTTTGCTTAATCCTAAGCGATTAAGCAGGGCGCGAATGCGTTCAATCACCTGGGGTAAAATTCTTTCCGACTCAGTAATCGCTAATCCACAGGTGGGCCAAGCGGGACAGGCCATGGCATAACGGGTTAAAGGGTCAATTTCGGCGGGATCGGTGATAATTCCGTGTTCTTTCAGGATCGCCTCGATCGCTTGTTGATCCTGGGGTTCGATTTCGTAGAGAATGATATTATGGTTAGCCGTCAAGCGCATGGGCAACTGAAAACGCTCGATAATCACTTTTAAGGCGGTTTTTAGCTGAAAACTGCCTTCATTTTTGACCCGGCCATTCTCCACAGAAAGACCAAAAAATAATTTTCCGTCTCCCTGTTCATTCCATCCCAAAAAGTCTTGATATTCCCAATCGGGGAGGGGTTGGTAGGGGGCAATTTTTTGGCCGAAATAACCCTCAACAGTGCTGCGGAATTTCTCTACTCCCCATTCTTCGAGGATATATTTCATTCTCGCATGACGACGATCGCCGCGATCACCGTAATCCCTTTGGGTTGCCACGATCGCTTTTACCAGATCGTACACCTCTTCTTTGTCCACATAACCGATCGGATCGGCCATTCTGGGGAAAGTTTCCTCCTTATTGTGGGTTCTTCCCAGTCCACCCCCCGCAAGGACGTTAAAACCCTGTAATTGACCGTTTGCGTCGGTAATCACCACCAAACCGATGTCATTGGTGTAGATATCGATGGAGTTGTCTCCCGGCACGGTGACACCCATCTTGAACTTACGGGGCATATAATGTTGACCGTAGATCGGTTCGATGGGATCGTTTTTGTTAATCCCATTTGTATCTTTTTGTCTCGCAGCCTTGACTTCTGGCGCTTCTTCTGCACTGATAACTTTTTCGCCATCGAGCCAAATTTCGTAGTAGGCTCCAGTTTGGGGAGTGAGCAAATCGGCGATATTATTGGCATATTCCCAAGCATAGCCGTATTCGGGGCGATTTTTGTAGGGGGCTGGCGGTGCGGTGACATTGCGGTTAACATCACCACAGGCCGCTAAAGTGGATCCCATACTGCGGATAATTTCCCCGAGGGTGGCTTTGAGATTTTTCTTTAAAATGCCGTGCAATTGGAAGCCTTGGCGGGTTGTCACCCGTAAAGTGCCGTTACCGTAGCGATCGGACAAACTATCGAGGGTAAGATATAGTTGCGCGGGAATAAAACCCCCCGGACTGCGGGTACGCAACATCATTTGATAGTCTTTTTCTTGACCTTTGGCTCTATTGTCGCGATTATCCTGTTGATAGGAACCGTGAAACTTGAGGATCTGCACCGCCGCATCGGTAAAATGGGTTGTATCTTCGAGGAGTTCACTGGCCAAAGGTTCTCGTAGATAATTACTGCGTTCTTTGATACCTTCGACTTTAGAAACCTTGGCGGTAGGAGAAATAGGAGTTGTAACCATCGTCTAACAGCACGATAACCTGTGGATAGGTCTTAGGAATAGGAATTTAGACAAGCTCGATCGATCCTAAGAAGTTTTACTAACATGATCTCTAGAGTTCGTTCCAGACTCTGAGGTTAACAGTAGCGATCGAGACATCAATTCTATCTTAGCTTCTTACTGTCCCCCGCGAACGCCATCTACCGATCAACTTTTTATGACCAATTCTCCCAACATTAAAACGGTTATTAGTCAAGAACCCTACATTATTCTTAACAATCAGGGAGAATTTCTCCCTTCTATTAATCTGAGTCGTCCTAATTATAAATTGGGGCGGGATGGTCAACAGGTGGATTTAGTTGTTCCCCAACACTGGACGGTGGTGAGTCGAGTACAAGCTTGTTTTCGTCGTCAGGGAGATGATTACTATATCTACGATGGAGACGGGACTAATCCTAGTTCCAATCAACTTTTTATCAATAATCGCGTGATTACTCCCAAAGATGGCTATCTTTTACAAAATGGGGATGAGATTCATATCGGTCAAGATGTCAAAAATTCGGTCAAGATCACCTATTATCATCCTAACCAACCAGTAAAAAGCCCACCTTTAGCTTTTAAATCGGTTTCCCTAGGCAATCGCAGTGTAGTTTTAGGACGAGATAATGCTGCTACTGTGGTTTTAGACGCGCCGACAATTTCCCGACAACACGCGATTATCGATAGCGATAACCAGAATCGTTATATTCTCTACGACAAAAGCACCAATGGAGTCTTTATCGACGGAGAAAAAGTATCGGGTAGTGCCATTTTAACCAATGGTTGTACGGTGAGAATCGGACCCTATAGTTTTCGGTTGCAGGGAGATGACTTAGTTTTATTAGATACGGGGGATAATATCCGTCTGGATGCCGAAGATATCGTCAGGATGGTGCGGGATAAAAAGAAACGACCGTTGATAATTCTCAATCATATCTCCTTACCGATCGAACCGAGTCAATTAGTGGCGATTGTCGGGGGAAGTGGTGCGGGAAAATCGACTTTCTTAAAGACTTTATTAGGAATTGAACCCACCACCTCGGGAACTGTTTATCTGAATGGGGAAGAGCTGCGCCAGAACTTTAATATCTATCGCACCCAAATCGGTTATGTTCCCCAATACGATATAGTTCACAGGGATTTAACCGTGGGAGAAGTGTTATATTATGCTTCTAAATTAAGGCTACCTCCCGATCTTAATTGCCAAGAAGTGATCGAGAAAACCCTACAGCAGGTGGAATTATTAGAAAGAAGAAATACTTTAGTCAGAGACTTAAGCGGTGGTCAGTTAAAAAGGGTGAGTATTGCGGTAGAATTATTAGCCAATCCCAAATTATTCTTTTTAGATGAACCCACCTCGGGATTAGACCCCGGTTTAGATAAAAAGATGATGGAATTGCTGGCAAAATTGGCCAAAGAAGGTAGAACAATTCTCCTAGTTACCCATGCTACTAATAATATCAATCTCTGCGATCGATTAGTTTTTCTCGGTCAAGGGGGCAATTTATGTTATTTTGGTTCTCCGGGGGATGCCTTAAATTTTTTCTCTTTACCTCAGGGGGATTTTGCCGATATTTATATTCATCTGGAAACTAGCGAAAAAGTTGAGCAAGAATGTCAACGTTTCCAACAATCCGACTACTACAAAAATAATATTGAAGCAAGAATTGGTAAAATATTTCAGCAAAATAATAGTAAACCGCAACAGGTTCAACAATCTTTTTGGTCGCAACTACAGGTCTTATGTCAACGGTATAGCCAGTTAATTATCCGCGATCAGGTTAGTTTAATTTTATACCTATTAACCGCCCCGATCGGAATTTTATTAATGGCCATGGTTTTAGGGGACAAAGATCCTTTATTTTTGGGGGATAATCCCAGTTTTGATCGGGCTATCGAATCGGCAACTTTAGCCTTAAAAACTCTCTTTGTGTTCACCTGCGCGGAATTATGGGTAGGTTTTGCCTGTTCCCTACAGGAAATTGTCAAAGAATCGCCAATTTATCAGCGAGAAAGATTAGTTAATCTGGGATTATTACCCTATTTATTCTCAAAAATTCTGGTTTTAGCAGCCTTAGCTTTTCTGCAAACAATTGTAATTACCTGCGTGATATTTTGGGGATTTACTGACCCGCAACCAGAATTAATGACCTGGTTAATTGGCTGTTTTATTACCACATTTTTAACTATATTTGCGGCGATTAATCTCGGTTTATTAATTTCTGCTGGTGTTAGTAATATCACTCAAGCAAATAGTGCCTTACCTTTAATTTTAATTCCTCAGATTATCTTTGCTGGGGTATTATTTAGCTTAGAAAGTTTGGGGAAATATCTATCATGGTTGATGATTAGTCGCTGGTCGATTGGTGCCTACGGGGTATTAGTAGAGGTGGAAGCTATGATTGCAGAAGCGAAAGAAAACAATGATTTTAAGCTCCCTTTACCCTTTGAGGATACCAATCAAGTTTATCAATTATCTATCAATAATTTGTTATTGAATTGGGGAGTATTAATTCTTCATTCCCTTATTTATTTTCTCCTTACCTATTGGTTGCAAAAAAGAAAAGATATTTTATGATCTGAATGATATAGCGGTTCTCACACCTGGGTGTGACAGTTAAACCTTTGCTGATTAGGCTTTTCAACATCGATAATGTACCTCTTGCGAACAGGAAACGCTATAAATTATGAATGATAAATTATGAATGATAACTGATAACTGATAACTGATAACTGATCACTGATCACTGATCACTGATAACTGATAACTGACTCCTAACCCTACTTAATTTAACTTCAGATCAAGAGCGATCGGACATTCCACTTTCGTTCCCCCTAAACCACAGTAACCGCCGGGGTTTTTCGCTAAATACTGCTGATGATAAACTTCAGCATAATAAAATTCAGGTGCGTCGAGAATTTCCGTGGTAATCTGACCGTAGTTCGCTTTATTGAGAGCTTCTTGGTAGATCGATCGGGATTTTTCCGCTAATTGCTTTTGCTGGGGACTATAGGTATAGATACCCGATCGATACTGAGTTCCCGTATCATTACCCTGACGCATTCCTTGGGTGGGATTATGACTTTCCCAGAAAACCTTTAACAGTTGTTCGTAGGAAATCACACTGGGATCATAGACCACTAAGACCACTTCATTATGTCCGGTCATGCCGGTACACACTTCCTGATAGGTGGGATTGGGGGTGATACCAGCCGCATAACCCACGGCCGTGCTGTAAACTCCTTCTAATTGCCAAAATTTGCGCTCTGCTCCCCAAAAACAGCCTAAACCAAACATTGCGCTTTCCATACCGCCTGGAAAGGGGGGCTGCAAAGGATGACCGTTAACGTAGTGGGCGCTAGGTACGGGCATTTTTTCCGATCGCCCGGGTAGGGCCTCCCTTGCTGTGGGCAAAGTTAATTTTTTTCCGAATCCGAATAACACCATAATAAGAATTTGTCCAGAAAGTTTTACCTTACTTTACATTGTCGCTTAATTTTAGGGATTTCAGTGATCAGATCAGAGTTTTCAGTTCACTGATTACTGTTCACTAAAAAAGCTCCGCCGCTGCCCATCAAAATTAACCAAAGTGAGGCATAAGAGTCAAAACTCCCAAGTCTAAATCTTTACTATCGATCGATTTTGCTTCGTAGAGGGCTAACATATCGTTTAATTGGGGATTACCGCAGGAGGAACCCGTTACCCCCATGGCAATAATCAAACCACAATAACCCTCGGTATTTTTGATGCGTTTTTGCCAATTGCGGCGAGCATTACGGTGGTCGGGATCATCTTGCTCGAATTCCCCAAACAGATAGAGATCACCGTTAGCCATTTTCAGAATCCCCAGATCATAACGGGTATCTTCTAGGGGATCTTCGCCGGGGTTAAAACCAATAGCCGCCAAACCGCCAGCTTGTTCGATTTTTTCGATAATTTCCTTGGCTTTCGGTCGGGAGGTCTGGATCATGACCACGGGGAAACCCTCTCCTTTTGTCGGTACGGATTGGGGTTGATAATGGATTTTTGGACGACTGCGAATTTTATCTAATAATTGCCAGGGAACCATTCCCAGACTGAGATGTGCATTATCAGGAACTAAATCCTCCTTGAGTACGGATTCTTCCTCATCATCCTCATCATCCTCATCCTCGTCGTCGTCCTCTTCCTCCAAGAGTTGCATAAATTCCGCACATAGATCGGGCATCGTGGCTACCGTCACCGCCACGGTTTCCCCTTTTGCTTGTTCGGGATCGAGGGAAATGCGAAAACGACGCTGTAATTCTCCGATCGGTTCTTCGGATAAAGCGGATTGATTGCCTTTAAAAAAGCGCAACAGAGCCATTAAAGCTAAATATACCGTGATTGCTTCTTCTTCATCTAAATAGGGGCGAATGCCTTCGTAGGGATGCACGCTGCCGAAAACTGGATGAATCTGGGAAGGGGCAGCCGAGGCTAGATCGTAGTCATCCTCATCATCGTCCTCATCATCATCGGCCAATTCGTAGCTTAAAAACCAGCAATCTTGGGAAAGAAAGGCTTTTTCTAATCTTTCCATCGATTTTTCTTCTAAAGCGGACTGGCGGAATTGTTTGAGGGATGCTAGGGAACGATAGAGAATGACTCCGTATTCCCGACCGAGCATTCCCATGACACAGGCGTAAAGATTCGGGAAATCGGGGCGATCGAGCTTAATTTCCAATATATCGTAGTCAGCTAAACAGGACCAGGGTTCAGCTTTCCAAATTTCGTGAGCGGTTTTCACTAAAGCGGACTGCCAAGTGGGAGGAATTGCCGGGGGGCGGTTATTTTGGAATTCGTCGAATCCGCGAAAGAGATCATCGATCAGGGGCAAACTGGGGACATAATCGATGGTGATATCGAGATCTTGCAGTACCCCGCGCAGAAAAAACTGTGTTTCTCGATCGCGGACGATAATTTTTTTCGGTCTGGCTGGCCGGGCGGGATTTTGGGGTGTTTCGATGGCGCGGATTAAGGTTCTCACCATGGCCTCTGGCCCGGTTTCAGGGGAAACTACTTCCATAGCGCGTACACAGCCCTCGCTACCGTCCACCCAGATCACGCACTCGCCGCCGCTTTCTTGATTTGGTTCTAGGGTGGCCCGGGGCATTCTCTCGGATAAGGATAAAGCACGACGATCTCCTTCCCAAACACTGGGAATTTGTGGAATTTTTTTGAGGCGGCTTTGGGTTGTCCGGGGCAGAAGATTCATCGGGAAATTTAGGGGTAGCTGTGTTAGGATTTTAACCTTTTCTTTTCAAGGATTCCATAGAATTATTCTATCGATTTAGTCGATAACTTGATAAATAAACCGGAAACCTGACCAAGTTCCTAGATCAAAGGCGTATTCATCAATTACACTGCCAGAACTATCCATTTTTAGACCTAAATCTAATTTTAGATCGCTCCAGAAAGCTCTGGCTATTTCTAGGGGGTTAGTCAGGGTGAGCAGTTGGGTGGCTTCTCCCTTGAGGCTTTGAGTGGCATTGAGAAGGGTCAAGGTTTTCGGGAAAGGATGGCGACTGAGGATCAGTAGATTTTCTCTGATGCCCTTGGGTTGACTAATTTTCCAATGCCCTTGGCGGTCATTGGGGATGGTGGCCTTGGTTTTGGCCGCCACGACAAAGGGGGCTAATGGGCTGGAATTGGTGAAATTATCGGGGTTTTCTGAACAGGAACAGTATAAAAGCGGTTGGCGATCGCTGTTGAGGACAAGGATCAGTGCGTAGAGGGGTTGTTCTTCTTGATTCTCGATTTGATAGCGAATTTCCGTACCGACGGGCAGAATTAAGTCGTTTTTAGCGGTATTAGTCCCCCTGCTACCCGCAATTTTTTGGGTTGGCACTGTGGAGATATAGGTTTGATCGAGGCTTTCGAGGGTGACAATGACGGCTAAACCGGAGGATTCTTGATTGATCAACAAGTGCCACAATTTGCAGGCCAGCAGGGTTTCTAGTTGCGATTGCAGTCGTTTGATTCCCGATTTAATTGCTTCGTTGGCTGCTCCTAAACTACCGATAATTAGGGAGCCATTGGGAGATAATAACTGATAATTGCCAGTTTCTTCGCCACCAACTCGACTTAAGAGACAATCTACCGTTTGTTCGCCAATGTTAACCACGGCGGCCACATCGGGCAAACTGGCAAAGGTACTGGTGGCATCTACCCGTTCAATTCGGGTTAAGTTACTATCCAAACCGACGATTAAGCCGATTTGACTCGGAAAAACCCGCAATTTTTCCTCTAGAATCTGTCCTATTTCTAGGGAAGCAGCCGGGGATAATAATTGCGCTTTGGCTTTTAAACCCTGACGGGAGAGAATTTGTAGGCTGATTTCCTCCCCGGTCGCCTCAATAAAGCTCAAACAGGAGTTAATTCCGTAATTTTCCAGGATTTCTAAGGGCAGGCCCACCAGATTGACTTCTAGGGTGCGTTCATCAATAAGATTTGTAACAATTGCCGCCCCACCCCTTGACGTTTCTGACGTTGTATGATATGGCGGGGCAGAATTATTTTTTTGATTACTGGTCAGGATTGCCGGTTGCTGTTGTTGACTGCTGTGACTAGCGACGAGATTACGGAGATGGGGAAAAGCGATCGCAATTGTCGGACTGGGGCAAGCTTGCCAGAGATACTGGGTGAGATCATAGGTGAATAAGCCAGCATTGGGGCTATTACCGCTCAATTCCAGGGCGATTTGCTCCGGTTTAGCGGCAGCGAGAATAACGCCGTTACTAGGCTTATTTTTGAGGTTAAAACGGGTTTTAATATCGGCAGCGAAAGTTAATTCGGCGGGGTTAGGATCAGTAATGGTTCTAGAATAGGAACGAATGCGGAGATTACCGAGATAGGGCTGAGGTTGGGGGAGATGACTACTATCAAAAATCAAGCTAAACTTATCCGTAGCTAGACAGCGAGCCATCAGCAGGATATTTTCCTTGATTAAAGCATTTTCTGCCCCATCAGCAGTAATAAAAACCTCTTTTCCGGCCCCAAGACTGCCATAACCGCTAAAGTGAAAAATGACCACATCCCCTGCCTTGGCTTGGGCGATCAGGTGTTCTAAAAAAGCCGATTTGATCGCTTCTCGACTGGCTTGTTGTCCCGTTAAAGTTACTATATCAGCATCCTGAAAGCCAAAACGATAACGGAGAAGGTCTTTTTGTAACTCCACATCGGTAAGACAGCCGGGCAGCGGCGGAATATTCGCCCCATACTGGTCAATACCGACTAAAAGAGCCAATTTTCGGGGATTGGGGGCGGCGAGAGCGGCCAAATGACGGTTAAGGGTCCCTTGACTAATCGCCAAAGTCAGCAACCCCCAACCTGTCTGCTGGATCAATTCTCGCCTAGTTATGTTCATCGAAAATTTTGGGTGGGAAACCCCGCCGTAGAACGGCGGCTTTACGTTAGAATTAAAAAGACCGTCTCGAAAACCAAGTGGGCGGACAGCACCTTGAAAACTCGGCTTAGGGAGTTCCGTTCAGAAAAGCTTGTCCGGGCAAAAAGTCGCGCGCAACAAGTACAAGAAGCGTTTAGTCAGAACCGTACCGTGGGACACACGGAATCGGGCTTCTGAAATGGGGCGAAAGTCTGTGGACTCTGTGTAAGACAGTACATGGTTTTTTAACTGTGGTATGCGACGGTGGTGGAAGCAGAAACTTA
>NZ_SFBZ01000324.1:0-55084 GCF_007095495.1 Microcystis sp. M_QC_C_20170808_M9Col
TCCTTCTTGTAGTACATCGCTTGGTACAAAAAACAAGGGCAACAAAGCCTGAAACGACCGGCTCCTGACTCCTGACTCCTGACTCCTACCCCCAGGAAAAACTTTTTCAGCAGACCCTAAATAGGGCTGTGGCGTAGGCTTTGGGGGTAGGATAGGGTAAGGTATTGGGGACGGTGACAACAGCAATTTCGGCGCTGGTTTCTGCCTCTAATTTGGCTATATCATCGGAAATTTGCGTAACAGCCGCCCGACTTAAAAGATTAGCTCGATCGCTGACCCATAATCCCCCTTGCGGATTTAGTTTCGGTATCTGTTCAATGGGAATAGCGTTGACTAAGGAGGGCAAAATAACAGGGGGAAGAGCGAACATTGTCACCAGAAAAATTCCTAGGGGCAAGGGGCGAATTTTAATCATTTTCCTGCTTCTCCGTCGGTTTGTAGTCTTGTTTTAGCAATAATGCGGGTTTTCTTTAAATCTCCCTCGCTCAATTCTTCTCCCACCTGTAAACGGGTGGCATTAGTTTGGAGGACAGTGGCGGCATTTTTTTCTCCCAATTGTAGGGCTGTTTTGGCCGCGGTTTGTAGCATGGTGGCGGCGGCTGCTCGATCGCCCTGTTTTAATTTTTCTTCAGCGATTTGGGTTTGACGATATTTGGCTAAAGTCAGAGTCGATTTCTGAACTTGCTCGTTTAATTGGGATTGATAGATAGCTTGGGAGGCGATATCAAGGCTAACAGTCGCAGTTTCTAGCCCTTTTTGACCGGAAGCGGGATCATCGTAGCGAATCTTCACCTTAGCTATGGTATGAGTACCGGGGGGAATTTGGTCGATATAGAGATTGAGGAGGATAATTTTTTCTTCATCTATCATTAAATCACCCAAACGGGTGATGTAAAAATTGCCCTCTTTTTGTAGGCTCATTTCTATAGTTTCTGGGGCAACTTGGGCAATGGGTTTTAACTCCGCTAAATGAGTCCGAGCATCTAATTCTAATTGCAGGAAAGCGTTAGTTAACCGGACAGATTGCAAACGGTTAAATAGACGAGTAAATTCAATTAAAGCCTGTTCGGGTCTTTCGATATAAGATAAACTTCCGCCAGCGATATCGGCAATTTTTTCTAGGATATCTTGATTCCAATGATCGCCAAAACCGAAGGTATTTAAGGTGATGCCGTACTCGGCCGCCACTTCGGCTAATTTTAAACAGCGTTGATTATCTCCGTGTTCATTTTCACCATCGGTAAGCAGAAAAATATGAGATACATAACCTTTGCTGCCGCTGGAACTTTCTTGAATGCCTAATTTTATCCCTTCATCGATCGCTGTACCTCCTCCCGCTCGTAATTGTTGAATTTTTGAGCGAATTAAGGTCAGGTCATCCTGTCGCGATTGGGAGGGAAGAATAACTTTGGCGCGATGATCGAAAGCTATGACCGAGAGACGATCGTTAACCCCGAGGGATTCTATTAAACTGAAGGCCGCTTTTTTGACCGTTTCTAGCGGTTTTCCCTGCATAGAACCGCTATGATCGAGAACTAAACAAAGATTAATCGGTAAATTTGTGTTGATCTGTTCACTGGTGGCGGCGATCGAGAGCATCAGTTGACGTTGACTGCTGCTTTGATTAGCATCGATATGACTATCACTCAAGGCCGATTTTAGAGTTACCCGCATAAGAGTTTTTTTATCGTGGTCGTTGATATTTATATTGTAATGAGTATAGTTAAATTTGTGCTTATTTTCCCGTCTGGCATCGAGTTAGACAAGTTCGAGCATTGAGTGCATCTCATTTTTGTCAATCTACGATGCACACCTGTGGTTGTTCATATATTGGTAAGTACCTAAGCAAAATTAATTATACATTTCGATAAAGCTTTTGCCTCTTGCCTCTTGCCTCTTGCCTATCTTCACTAGGAAATTTATTTTGCATGACTACTTAATAATTTAAGAGTCACTGATAATTCCCGATTGTCGATATTTCTACAAAGTTAAGATGCGGCCCCAGCAGTTCTTGTGGGAAATTTTACCGTGGCTGGTCGGACTTATTCTTTCGTGGAAGTCATGGCAAAATCTCTTTAACGCGAACTAAAGTTATTTACTCTTTTTGAGATGATAATAAATTGGAATCGATGTTAATCAGGGGAAGGGAGCCTGAACCAGTCATGACGACAGGAAAACGTCCATCCCACTTTTCGATTGCTCGTTGTTGTAAAATTTCTGCTGTTAGGTTTTGGCGCAATAGTTTTTGAGCTTCTGCCTGTCCCTTTGCGCGGTTGATTTCCGCTTTCGCTTCCTGTGCTGCTTGTTGTGCGCGAAAAGCTGCTTCTTGTGCCTTTTGTTCTGCTACTTGTTTGGCTTCAATCGCTGCGTTAAACTTTTCAGAAAAACCAAAATTAACGAGAGATACATCATTGATAATTATCCCATAACGTCTTAGTCTTTGGGCGAGGGAATTGTCAATTTCACGTTTGAGTTCTCCTCGCTCTTGCAAGATATTTTGTACGGCACGTTGTGCTGTTGCCGCTTTGACAATTTCCGATACTGCTGGGTTGATAATACCAGAGACAATCTCATTGATATCCCCAACTTGTTGATAAATCTGATTGACTTTGTCGGGGTCGATGTGCCAGTTAACGATAATAGTTGTTTCCACATCTTGCAAATCTTTAGAAGCTCCTTTTGCCTTTACTTCCGTTGTTTGCACTCGAACGTTGATGGGCTTGATCTTGGTGACAATCGGTATAACGGGATGAATTCCTTCATCGAGGATTTGTTTTTGCACTTTGCCAAAGTACATGACAACGCCGCGTTCGCCAGTATCAATAACGGCAAAAGGGCGCAGTATGGTAGTAAAAGCTAATATTAAAATTCCCCCCGCCATTAATGGTATTATATTGCGATTGTAATTCATGACAACTCCTTAGATATTTGATCGGTTTTATCGTACCACTGTTATTATAAGTAAGTAATCTCAATTAATTTTTAGATAAGTACCTAAGCCAAATTAATTACACATCTAAGCCACTACTCCGTCAGACTTCTGGTGTGAGGAAACAGTGAACTGAAAACTCAAATCCGATCCCTAATAGCTGTCTCCCGTATCCCGTATCCCGTATCCCGTATCCCGTATCCCGTATCCCGTATCCCGTATCCCGTCTCGGAGTCTCCTGTCTCGACTAGGAAATTAATTTTGCACGACTGCTTAGTGGGACAAGCTTCTGGTTCTTTGTATTTTATCTTTAATTGTAATTGGCTACTTAGTTGATGATAGGTGGTGCGTTACTTCAATCATAGTCCATCACACAATCACAGTGGATGATAGGTGGTGCGTTACGAGGGATTGTTACCTTCCAGTCACAGCAGCAATTTTGGCCGTCTAACGTACCCTACGTTTTACTTTTTGTTAACCACAAAGACAGGAAGTTAGGAATTTAACTAGGGGAGAGAAGGAAGGTGAGAGGAACCATTCAAGATAAAGCTGCGATCGCTTGTTCTAGGGCCAGGGAAATATGAGTCCAATGGGTTCCTCCCTGACAGAAAACGATATAGGGTTCCCGTAGGGGTCCATCGGCGGAGAATTCCGAGGTGCTACCATCGATAAACGTGCCACCAGCCATCACTACTTGGCTCTCATAGCCCGGCATTTGGGCAGGAATGGGATCCAAGTAGGAACCGATGGGAGAATAGGCTTGAATGGCTTTACAGAAGGCAATCAGCTTATCGGGGGAACCGAGTTTAATCGCTTGAATAATATCGCGTCGAGGCACAAAAGGGGCAGGATTGACCGGATAACCCAACTTATCGCCCACATAGGCAATTAAATGACTGCCTTTCATCGCTTCTCCCACCATTTGCGGTGCTAGAAACAATCCCTGATAAAGGAGACGATTTTGGTCAAAAGTTGCCCCTCCCTCGCTACCGATCCCCGGTGCTGTCAGACGATAGCAGGCCATTTCCACTAATTCCGCTTTACCTGCTATGTATCCCCCGGCCGTGACGATTGTACCTCCGGGATTTTTAATTAGAGAACCGGCCATCAGATCTGCCCCCACGTCGGTGGGTTCTTGGGTGTTGATAAATTCTCCATAGCAATTATCGACAAAACAGACGGTATTCGGGTTTTGTTGTTTAACTATACGGACAATTCTCTCGATTTCGTCAATAGACAAACTCGATCGCCAGGAATAACCGCAGGATCTTTGAATATGGACTAAACGGGTTTGGGGTTTCACTGCTGTGGCCAAAGCCAACCAATCGATCGCACCGGTAGAATCTAGCTCTAATTGCCGATAACTAACGCCAAAATCCTTTAAAGAGCCTTGACCACTGCCCCTAATCCCAATTACTTCTTCTAGGGTATCGTAGGGCGCACCCGCTACCGCTAACATCTCATCCCCCGGTCGAAGAACCCCATACAAGGCACAGGCGATCGCATGGGTTCCTGAAACAAATTGTACTCGCACCGCTGCCTTTTCGGCCCCCAGGGCTTGGGCGAACACTTGATCTAAAGTATCCCGTCCCAAGTCATCATGACCATAACCACTAACACTAGCAAAATGATGCACCCCGACGCGGTTTGCACGGAAAGCAGCGAGGACTTGACGGAGATTTTCCTTGACCTGTGCGTCAATTTCCGAAAAGATGGGGAGTAAGGCCTTTTCTGCCCTGTGGAGTAGAGAGGGGATATCCATCAAACAATAGACTGTGATATTTGTTACTATTTATTAAGCGTCAAAGTTCCCCCTGTGTCAAATCGAGACAGATAAGACAATGATGCTCTGTCTCCTGTTGTTTCCCTTTGGGTTATTCAATGACTGTTGCGACTTCCGAAAAACTTCCCATTGACTGGGTGACTCTCATCTACATGGCTTTTATCCACTTAGTGGCTCTTTTAGCCTTCTTGCCTAGCAATTTTAGCTGGGGTGCAGTGGGAGTGACATTGATTCTCTATTGGATTACCGGGGGTTTAGGAATTACCCTCGGTTTTCATCGTCTGGTCTCCCATCGGAGTTTTAAGACTCCCAAATGGCTAGAATACTTTCTGGTTTTCTGCGGGACCCTCGCTTGTCAGGGAGGTGCGATCGCATGGATAGGTTTACATCGTATTCATCATAAATATTCTGATACTGCTCCCGATCCCCACGATTCTAATAAAGGTTTTTGGTGGAGTCACATGGGTTGGATGCTGCACGAAATTCCTGCCGACGAAGAAATCGCTCGTTTTACCCAAGATATCGCCGACGATCCTTTCTATAAATTCTGTCAAAATTATTTTGTTCCTATCCAAATTGTTTTAGGCTTAATTCTCTATGCTATGGGCGGTTGGCCGTTTGTAATTTGGGGAATTTTTGTTCGCTTGGTCTTAGTTTTCCACTCCACTTGGTTTGTCAATAGCGCCACCCACAAATTTGGTTATGTTAGCCATGAATCCCACGATAATTCTAAAAATTGTTGGTGGGTTGCTCTCTTAACTTTCGGTGAAGGTTGGCACAATAATCACCATGCCTATCAGTATTCTGCCCGTCATGGCCTACAATGGTGGGAAGTTGACCTGACTTGGATGACCATTCGTCTGCTGCAAATTCTGGGACTAGCCACTAATATTAAGTTACCCCCCACCACGGCAACGGCGACAGAAAGTTAGTTTTATCCAGTTGTTAAATAGGGGCTGCTGAAAAAGTTTTTCGTGGGGGCAGGGTGTGGGGTGTGGGGTGTGGGGTGTGGGGTTTTACCCATTTTCAGGTGGTCAATTACCTAATTTTCAGGGAAAAAATCCAACCCTAAATAGATTATAAATCTAGCCGAACTTAAGTTTAAGTTCGGTTATTTTTTCGGCGACTTAACCCAAATCTGACGGCTTTTCCCACGGCACAACTGAGGAATATAGGTACGGCGAATCCTCCCCCAAAAAAAAGAATTAAGGACAGAATCCCTTTCATGAATGCTGCTGCTGCCGAACATTGACTGGGGAGAGCGCAACTCATCCCAAGAGCGAAGGATAACCAAACAAAAAAGAAAACACACAGGGGAAATAAGAGGCAAAAAACCAGACCCCCCGCTAGACAGCCTAATCCATTGGCCGTTCTATTCGATTTCTTCTCTGTCACCATCTCTATCGCTGACTCTTTCTAACCCATAGCACAAAAAAGTCAAACTAGCAACTTTTTTAACAAATATTTAATATTTACTCTGATGTGCCGGAAAGACCCCGGAGAACGTATATTTAAAGCTAATCCCCAAATTATATTAAGTTTCTAATGAAAAAAATCTCGATTTTAGGCTCTACAGGCTCGATCGGCACTCAAACTCTCGATATTGTCACCGATCATCCCGATAAGTTTCAAGTGGTAGGATTAGCCACGGGTAATAATATTCAACTACTATCGGAGCAAATTCGGCAATTTCGCCCGCAAATCGTGGCGATTAATAACGAAAGTCAACTAGAAGACCTAAAAAGCCTAATTTCCGACCTTGACTATACCCCGATTATCCTAGCAGGAAAGGAAGGAGTAATCGAAGTGGCCCGTTATGGCGATTCCGAAAGCGTCGTCACGGGAATTGTCGGTTGTGCGGGATTGCTGCCGACAATTGCCGCTATTACTGCTGGTAAAGATATTGCCCTCGCTAATAAAGAAACCCTGATTGCTGGCGGTCCAGTGGTGCTGCCTTTAGTGGAAAAACACCGAGTTAAATTATTACCTGCTGACTCGGAACATTCAGCTATTTTTCAATGTTTACAGGGAGTTCCCACTGGGGGATTAAAAAAGATTATTCTCACCGCTTCTGGGGGTGCTTTTCGGGATTTACCGGTGGAAAAATTGCCGCAAGTAACCGTAGCTGATGCCCTGAAACATCCTAACTGGTCGATGGGCAAAAAAATCACCATCGATTCGGCTACTTTAATGAATAAAGGTCTAGAAGTTATCGAAGCTCATTATTTATTTGGTGTAGATTATAATGCGATCGATATTGTTATTCATCCTCAAAGTATTATTCACTCTTTAATTGAGTTACAGGATACCTCGGTTTTAGCTCAATTAGGCTGGCCAGATATGCGTTTACCCCTGTTATATGCCTTGTCTTGGCCTGAAAGAATTTATACCGATTGGGAACCTTTAAATTTAGTTAAAGCCGGCAGTTTAACTTTCAAAGAACCCGATCATCAAAAATATCCCTGTATGGGATTAGCCTACGCAGCTGGCCGCGCGGGTGGGGCAATGCCAGCAGTATTAAACGCGGCTAATGAACAAGCGGTAGCGTTATTTTTAGAAGAAAAGATTAGTTTCTTAGATATTCCCCGGGTGATCGAAAAAGTTTGCGATCGCTTTGCAATTCATAACACTTCTACCCCTAGCCTAGATGACATTTTAGCCGCCGATAATTGGGCGCGTCAAGAGGTATCTAACTGTCTGATTACCAATCTGGTCTAGATAGTCTAGTTCTGTAGGGATGTTAACTCTAATTTCTCTACAGGTCTAGGATAGAAAAATCACTAATTTCGGCTATTTTTTCTAGTTAACTAGATTTATGATGATCATGACAAAAGTTGATAAGTAGCTGGTTATAATTAAATTAAAAATGGATTTTAGGTTCGATCCCCCCTGCCCCCCTTGATAAGGGGGGTGCCGATAGGCGGGGGGATCTGATAACTTTTAACGCCTACCTACTTAACCTTCAATAAACCTCTTGCCTAATTAATTTTTTAGGTTTCAAAACCAGCAAAAATAAGGATTAAATTGCCTAAAATCCGTAAATAGACCATTTAATTGATTATTATTGATTCTTAATTCTCCTGACTACTGACTCCTAACCCTAACAACAATTTTTGATTTTTACAATGAGGTGTAATGACCCTGAAACTTGATCAAAAATAAGATAAAATAAACAAGATAGCGGTTATTACTTTTAATTTTCTATGGTTACAACTTCTCTATCCCTCCCCGAAATCGCCAGAGAAACCCGTCAAGCGAGTCGTCAACTGGCTATCCTGACTAACGAAGAAAGGAATGAAGCTTTAGAGGCTATTGCTGAGGCTTTAACTGCCAATGCCGATAAGATACTAGAAGCTAATATCGCCGATGTTCAAACTGCCAAAGCGATGGAATTATCCCCAGCTTTATGTGCGCGATTAGAGTTAAGTCCCAGCAAATTAAAAGCCGCTATTGCCGGGGTGCGAGATGTGGCTAAATTAGCGGATCCTTTAGCTACGATGCAAATTAATCGGGAATTAGATCAAGGTTTAATTCTGCGGAGAATAACCTGTCCTTTAGGGGTTTTAGGCGTTATTTTTGAAGCTCGTCCCGATGCTTTAATTCAAATTACCAGTTTAGCGATAAAATCCGGCAATGGCGTTATTTTAAAAGGGGGGAAAGAGGCGCTCCGTTCTTGTCAAGCTTTAGTAACAATTATTCATCAGGCATTGAGTCAAACTAAAGTTAATCCAGCAGCGGTACGATTATTAACAACACGAGAAGAAATTCAGGAACTCTTAAAACTTGATCAATACATCGATTTAATAATTCCTAGAGGTTCTAACGAATTTGTGCGTTATATCCAAAATAATACCCGCATTCCTGTCCTCGGTCATGCCGATGGTATCTGTCATCTCTACATCGACAAAGAAGCCGATTTAAGCAAAGCAATTAGAATTACCGTCGATGGCAAAACCCAATATCCTGCCGCTTGTAATGCCATTGAAACTTTATTGGTTCATCAAGACATCGCTAGACAATTTTTACCCGCAGTAGCCCGAGCATTAGAGGAAAAAAAGGTTAAATTGTTGGGAGATGAAGCAACTCGTCAGATGATTAACGTGCCATCGGCCACAGAAGAAGACTGGCAAACCGAATATAGTGATTTAATTCTGTCAATTAAAATTGTTGATAGTCTAGAATCAGCGATCGAACATATTAATTATTACGGTTCTCGACACACGGAAGGCATTGTCAGCGAAAATCTTAACACGGCCAAAACCTTTAGCGATCGAGTCGATGCCGCCGGAGTTTTTCATAATTGTTCCACCCGATTTGCCGATGGTTTCCGTTACGGTTTTGGGGCCGAAGTGGGTATCAGTACCCAAAAAATGCCCCCCCGTGGTCCGGTGGGATTAGAGGGATTAGTGACCTACAAATATCAATTAGTGGGAGATGGTCATATTGTCGCCGATTATTCCGGGGAAAATGCCCAATCTTTCACTCATAAGGATTTATAGTCGAGAAAAAAGCCGATGTTTACAGGATTAATTCAAGCCTTGGCAACGATTCGGGTCGTGGATACTGATAGACTATATTTGTCTGTATCCTCTGATACAATTATCCGAGATTTAATGATTGGTGATAGTGTGGCTGTGGATGGGGTTTGTTTGACAGTCGAGGAAATTCTCCCAGAGGGTTTTCTGGCCACCGCTTCCCCGGAAACCCTACAGCGCACTACTTTGGGACGAAGGATTAAAACAGAAACCAACGTTAACCTAGAAACCTCTTTGCGGGTGGGTAGTAAAATCGGCGGTCATTTTGTCACCGGCCATGTGGACGGTATTGGTTGTTTAGTCGAATCGATAATCGTGGCTAATTCGTGGGAAATGACCTTTGCTGCCCCTAGTTCCCTAGAAGAGCAGTGGAATAACTACATAGCTCGTTATATCGTCGGTAAGGGCAGTATAGCTGTTAATGGCATCAGTTTAACCGTGGCCGATTGTGATGCCTCCAGCAGCTGGTTTAAAGTGGCAGTCATCCCCCACACCTACGCTGAAACCAATCTTTCCCATTTAAAATTAGGCGATTGGGTGAATCTAGAAGGGGATATTTTAGGCAAATATGTGGAAAAATTGCTAGGAATGCGCTCTTATCACGCTCCTAGCGAGATTAGCCTAGAATTTCTGGCTGAACATGGTTATTAGTTTTCCAGAAAAAGCCTTTTCAACATATAAATTTATTGGCAATTTATCCATTAATTTTAGTTTTAAAATTGCCAACCTTCTCGCTCCATTAAACCCTGAACATTGGTACAATCGATAGAAAAGTGTTGACAGACGGTGGGGGTTTTGGGAGCATTAGGCTTTAAGGCTTCTTCGGTAATTACGCAACCGTCTTTTATCTTGGCACAGGCAATAATAAATGGGTCAGCCACTGGTTTTCCTTGTAATCTTGCTTTTTGACTCACTAAATCCTTAAAGTTTCTTATAGAAAAAATTTCAGGAATAAATAAAGTTTCCTGAGCAGTGGGTGGTAAAAATATTTGTTTATTCGAGTCTATCCAATCTAAAACAAATTGTTTATTATTGCCATATTCTACTTCTTTAAGCACTTCGCGTACTGATTGTAGTTTACCTTCTGACACAATCAAATCGATTTTTTGCCAAACGGTAGGAAAACTTTTGGGAAAATAGTTTCCTAAGACCTTAAAACTACTTTTGTCAAAAATGTAAACCATCAAAACAGTCCTTTGTCTAATAAATATTGTTCAATTTTTTCCACCGTAGCAACTTTTTTAATGTTTAGATAATCAGCAACACGCTCGATATCGTATTGGCCTTGATAGTATTTATTGAACACCAGTTTTAGGTAATTTTCTCCCAAATATGTCGCCTGATTAGCATAGGGATTACCTCCAGATTTTTTATTTTTGTCCTGATTTTTTCCCACCTGCTCACTGTACCACTCGTTTACTTTAAGAGTATATTCTTTCTGGGAGATTAAGTTATTATCTAATAGTTTTCGTAAAACTACTTCTCGACTAACCTTATAATCACTGGAAATTTTCGAGATAATTTTATCGTTAACTATTGTTTCTCTAATTATCTCAGAAAAGACATGATTAGGAAGCAAAAACTCCGCAGCAAATTTATTACAAAATATCTCGATACTTTTATTTGCTCCCTGCAAACTATTAATATATCTATCGTCAGACTTAGTAATTCCATTAGTCTGCAAAAGAATATGTGCTAATTCATGAAAAATGGTAAATATTTGTCTAGATTTTTCCGTGCTATTATTAAGATAGATGATCGGAAATTCAATATCTATCAAGCAAAATCCCGAAATTTCTCGCTGCTTAAAAGAACGCTTAAAAATAAAAATACCGGCTTCTTCCACGGCACTCCGCCATTTTTTTAAGGCAGTTTCCTGATCATTCCAGGTCAGTTGTTCTTCTAGAGTAACGTTTAAATAATTTCTGATCTGTTCGGCTAATATCCTTAAATCATCACTAGAACTAACCGCAATATCCTGAAAGATTTTCTTGGTACTAGGATTAATACCATTATTAATTTCCTGTAGCGACAATTGCATCGCTTTTGCTTGTCGTAAAGCATAGATAGTATCGGCGGCCAGGTTTTCGATTTCAAAGTCTGGCAAAGTTCTAAATTCTTGTTTTTCCTCCGCTTCTAGGGGAGGTTCTGGGAAAAAGAATAAAGCGAGAGGACGTTTATATATTTCTGCTAACTTTTCCAATTGACTATAAGTAGGAAAGTCCTCTCCTGACTCCCATTTCTCGATAACAGAAACCTCTTTTTTCAACTTGACCGCCACAGACTCAAGAGAATATCTCGCCCTTTCTCTTGCCCATTGGATTATCTTGGGATTAACGCCTGTCAGTTTGTCGCCCATCAGTTCATCTTATCATCACCAGATAGAGATTTCTAGCTTGATTTAGATCATACAGTAGTTTTATTGTACTATATAATTACCCAAAATAGAGACAATGTACCGATTTCTGGATAGGTCAGTGAGGGATTGATAACTTTTTCCTATATAAAAAACCAGCCGAAAGCTTGACATTAGCCAAAATACCCAGACAATGTTAAGTTAAATTAACCAATAGCCGAGGCTTGTATTTAAGGAAAACCCCTTATGGTAGCAACACCAGTTCAACAGAAATACGACATTAAAGATATTAGTTTAGCCCCCATCGGCAAACAACGCATCGAATGGGCCGGACGGGAAATGCCCGTTTTGCGTCAATTAGCCGAACGTTACGCCATCGAAAAACCTTTTGCTGGACTGCGTTTAGTCGCTTGCTGTCACGTTACCACCGAAACCGCTAATTTGGCCATCGCACTCAAAGCCGGTGGCGCTGATGCGTTATTAATTGCTAGTAATCCCCTTTCTACCCAAGATGATGTGGCCGCTTGTTTAGTCGCTGATTACGGCATCCCCGTTTATGCAATCAAAGGGGAAGATAACGACACCTATCACCGTCACGTTCAAATCGCCCTCGATCACAAACCCCAGATTATCATCGATGATGGTTGTGATGTAGTGGCCACCCTGGTTAAAGAAAGAAGTCACCAATTACCCGACATTATCGGTACTACCGAAGAAACTACCACCGGTATCGTCCGTTTGCAAGCCATGCTCAAAGCTGGGGTGTTATCCTTCCCGGCAATGAACGTTAACGACGCAGAAACCAAGCATTTCTTTGATAATCGCTACGGTACAGGTCAATCTACCCTTGATGGTATCATTCGCGCCACTAATATCCTCCTTGCCGGTAAAACCGTGGTTGTGGCTGGTTATGGTTGGTGTGGTAAAGGTGTGGCTATGCGGGCCAAAGGTTTAGGCGCTAATCTAATTGTCACCGAAATCAACGCCGTGCGCGCCATTGAAGCAGCGATGGACGGTTTCCGGGTTATGCCCATGGATGAAGCCGCTAAAGAAGGCGATATCTTTATCACCGTCACTGGTAACAAGCACGTTATCCGGGCCGAACATTTTGACCTGATGAAAGATGGGGCGATTGTTTCCAACTCCGGTCACTTTGATATTGAAATCGACCTGCAAGCTTTAGGCGCAAAAGCCGATAATGTTAAGGAAGTTCGCAACTTTACCCAACAATATAGCCTAAAAAGCGGTAAATCCGTCGTTGTTATCGGTGAAGGTCGCCTAGTTAACCTCGCCGCCGCCGAAGGTCATCCTAGCGCCGTTATGGATATGAGTTTCGCTAACCAAGCGATCGGTGTAGAATACTTGGTTAAAAATAAAGGTAAATTAGCCCCCGGCATCTACTCAATTCCCTACGAATTAGACCAAGAAATCGCCCGTTTGAAACTGCAAGCCATGGGGATTGAAATCGATACTCTCACCGAAGCCCAATTAGAATATATCAACTCCTGGACTTCCGGAACCTAATATCAGTTATCAGTTATCAGTTATCAGTTTTCAGTCATCAGTTTTTTAGCCGTCAGGAGTCGGTCGTCAGGAGTCGGTCGTCAGGAGATTGCTTTGATTTATTCTTGCCACTCCCCCACTTCCCCACTCCCCCACTTCCCCACTTCCCCACTTCCCCACTCCCCCACTTCCCCACTTCCCCACTTCCCCACCCCTAACACCCAACCCCCTTTTTTTACTTTTAAACTGTTTTCTAAATCATCAAAAAATATGACTGAATGGATTACAAATACAATGACTTCCATGGGCTATTTAGGCATAGCCCTATTAATGTTTTTAGAGAATCTTTTTCCTCCCATTCCCTCAGAATTAATTATGCCCCTGGCGGGTTTTACCGTCCATGAGGGACAAATGCAATTTATTCCGGCAGTGGTAGCGGGGATTTTTGGTACGGTCATCGGAGCGCTACCTTGGTATTATCTCGGTCGGGTTGTGGATGAGGAAAAAATCGAAAAACTAGCCGATAAATACGGCAAATGGATTAC
Source organism: Microcystis sp. M_QC_C_20170808_M9Col (assembly GCF_007095495.1). Taxonomy (NCBI): domain Bacteria; kingdom Bacillati; phylum Cyanobacteriota; class Cyanophyceae; order Chroococcales; family Microcystaceae; genus Microcystis; species Microcystis sp. M_QC_C_20170808_M9Col. The sequence continues at coordinate 13,652 of NZ_SFBZ01000324.1, forward strand.
CGTTTCCGCTAAAGATATTCAAAAAGCTAATCAATGGTTTAACCGTCACGGTAGTAAAGCGGTTTTACTCTGTCGTTTGGTCCCCGGAGTGCGAACTTTGATTTCCCTTCCCGCCGGGATGAATCACATGGCGATGATTCCCTTTTTAGTTTACTCCACCATCGGCACGACCCTCTGGGTCGTTTTTTTAACGGCAGCAGGTTACTTTTTAGGGAAGAATTACCCACTTGTGGAAGAATATCTGGCTCCCGTCTCAAAAATCGCCCTACTTGTCCTGGTTATCTGGTTTATCCTCTGGATTGTCCGCAAACGTAACCGCCGGTATGAGTAAGTTTTGATGATAGGTGGTGCGTTACGACGGATTGTCACCTTCCAGTCACAGCAGCAATTTTTGCCGTCTAACGCACCCTACGTTTTACTACGTTTTACTGCTTATAAAGGGGCAAAAGGATAAGAATATACGAGGTTTTAATATGCCAAAAATTAAACTAAGTTCTCAGATTGGTAGAGATGGAATCTTACATTTAGATATACCGTCCGATTTTAAAGACACTGAAGTAAATGTTACAGTAACCGTTGAAGCGGTTCAAGAAGTCAGTGAAGATTTAGCAAGTAGAAAAGAGGAAAGAAAACCTCGCTATAATGCCTGGGGCAACCCAGTAGTAGAGCAATCTATTACCCAAGCTATTTCAGGAATGCGCCGCCTTCAAAAAACTGTAGCTTTACCTAAAAGTGAAATTCGTGCCATGCGAGAAGAAGGGAGGCGGTTTTGATTGAGTTCGTTTTAGATTGTTCGGTAGCAATTAGCTGGTGTTTGGTCGATGAAGATAACGATTATGCTAACGCAGTATTAGACATAATGCCAAACGCCGAAGCATTTGTTCCCGAAATTTGGTCTTTAGAGATTGTCAATACTCTCCCAGTCGCAGAAAGAAGAAATCGGATGACGGTCGAGCAAACTCAAGCATCGATTAATTGGTTACAGTCTTTACTTATTACTATTGATTCTTTAACTTCAGTCCAAGCTTTTGGCAGGACTTTAAGTAGGTAGGCACAATTATTTGTAGGATGGGTTAGCGGTAGCGTAACCCATGCGGGCGTTGGGTTTCATGCTTCAACCCAACCTACGTTCATTTTATATTTAATTCCACCCACCCAACAAAAATTAGCTTCTTATGATGCTGCTTACTTAGAACTTGCTTTGCGCTTAGATTTACCATTGGCTACCAATGATAAGCAATTAATAGATGCAGCATTACGCTGTCAGGTAGAATTACTTAATCCCGCTCTAAATTGAACAAAGTTAGTTTTATCACCCGAATATTCCTTGACTTGGTGGCTCTACCGTACTTGTGATGATAATATATAATGATGGTCTATGACAGAGAGAAACATTAAATACTGTTTGGTATTAGGAGAAAAGCTGTGCCACTGATTAAAATACCAAGGAATTATCTGATTGCTGAAGATGAAAATTTTATTACAGCAGACGTGCCAGATTCACTGCTTCAGCTTTGGCAAAAAGATTATCAAAAGGTGGTTAAAGCCAAAGGTATTCTTAAGGATAAAAAAGCGGCAATGCTATCTCATGTAGAGTCTCTTCGTCGGGAGTGGGATGGATGAAATACGTCTATGATACCAATATTTTTAAGTAGGTAGGCACAATTATTTGTAGGATGGGTTAGCGGTAGCGTAACCCATGCGGGCGTTGGGTTTCATGCTTCAACCCAACCTACGTTCATTTTATATTTAATTCCACCCACCTATATAGTTACTTCTTTTTTCTCCCAAGCTTTTTTGAGTTTGCATCAGATTTTTATCTCACCAATTGTCAGAATTGAGTTACTCAGTTTTCCTACTTTGTCTAAGGAAGAAGAGCAGATAATTGAAGATTTACTCTCACAGTTTGAATTAATTCCCATATTGAGAGAAATTGAAGATCTGACTATTCAACTGAAACGACAGTATAAAATCAAGATTCCCGATGCCATTATTGCCGCAACAACATTGAGCCAAAATGGATGTTTGGTCACTAGAAATGTTGATGATTTTAAGGGGATTTCCAGTTTAAATATTAAAAACCCGTTTATTGATGAGGGGTAAATAATAGTAGAAGAGCGAGAATTAAAAGTTGACTTATCTGCAAAGTAGCTTACTACTGGAAACCGATAGCTTGATGACAGCAACCAGTGCCAGGTATTGAAGTAGGAAAAAGCCTATGTTTTCGTTCTAGAAATCTCCAAAAATAAGCTTGACAAAAGACCTGATATCGTTATATCCTACAGGTTACAAGTCTTTGTAGGAGAGAAAAGAACCGGCACTTAACACCACCTTCAAAACTCTGATTTTGACTAACCACTGTGCGAGGAAGCAAAAATCCAGGGAGGTGAGCTTTGGGGGCTTTCTGCAAATCAAAGGTTAGGTCATAGTCTTCGTAAGACAACCACTTCCTCCTAAATATACCTTTTCTCCAGCCGACGTGATCGCTGAACTTTCTCCACATTTCGTGATCATAGACATAGATTCTTTGCTTCGTAAGACTCTCATAGATTTCTTTCTGGACGCTGAAGCCAAATTTGCCGTTACTGTAGTGTAGCCAAAGTTGGTTAATAGTTCGTAAATCTTCACAAGGGAAATCATGAATATCATCTATTCCCAAGAATCTTTCCCTTTCCCTTCGTGCGACTTGAAGCATAACTTTACCTGTTTCTTGGTCTGCTTCTTTCCAGTTTCCTGCTGCTAGGAGTTGCTGTAATTTGGAGTAGTTAACACCTCTAGCACTTTTAAGCACAATATTAGCAGCAACTTTAGGCGGTGGTGGTGTTTGAATAACGGGGGTTGCTGGTGTTGGAGAATAACGGGGAGTTGCTGGTGTTTGTATCGAAGTTGCTGGTGATTGTCCCGTCAAATCTTGTAAAATCTCCCGCGCTGACTGATAACGCTTTCTTGTCCCAAACTCGATCATTTTATCAAGAATGCGCCCTAAATCATCCCGAACATTATTATTAACTAAAAACTGTCGCCAAATCCATTCATGGTCACTGGTATCAAATAAATCAAAGGGTGAAATCTGAGTCAACAAATAAATACAAGTGACTCCTAAACTATACAAATCACTAGGATTGTTTGGCTTACCGTTAGCTTGTTCTGGCGCGACATATTCCGCTGAACCGATTACCGTACCAGTAACAGAACGGTTAAGAGGTGTAACAACTCTAGACGCGCCAAAATCCACTAAAACCGCTTTCTTGTCTGAGTTACGTCTAATAATATTTTCTGGTTTAATATCTCGGTGAACTACTCCCTGACTATGAATAAAATCTAAAACCGGCAAAATATCCGTTAATAAAGCTTTAATCTTGGCTTCATTAAATACCCCCTGGCTTCTTAATTCTTGTTCTAAATTCTGTCCTTCAATATATTCTTGTACCAAATATTGACGGTTATCATCATGATTGAGATAGGCGAAAAGTTCAGGAATTTGGGGATGTTTTCCTAATTTTTCTAATTGGATTGCTTCTTTTTCAAATAATTCTGAGGCTTTCTCAATTGTATCAGTCCCTTGAGCCGAGGGAAAAAACTGTTTAATCACACAATAAGGTCGAGAAGGCTTACTGTAATCTATCGCCTTAAAAGTGCGACCAAATCCTCCTTGACCAATTAATTTAATTGCTTGATAACGCTCTTGTAAGAACAATTTCGAGCGGCATTTTTCACAGAATTTATTGCCATCTGGATTGGCGGAGGAACAATTAGGATTGAGACACAGACTCATGGTTTTTACTCCTTTAAGTAGTTGGGTTGACGTTAAAAAAGTAGCTCTCTTAGGTTTGGTGGGTAAAATGTATTCTAAGATACAGTACTGCCGGCAAGCGAGTGGAAGGAACCACAGAGACACAGAGGACACAAAGATTGATCGATTCTACAGTAACTTAAACTGATCAGACAAAGAATAAGAGAGCCACTATCAGTGTCATCCAAGATTTGTAGCGGCCAGTGCCTTCGTAGAAAAAGAAGAGTCTGCATAACTGAGAATGATAGGAATTGTCGGTAATGCCTCATCCTCAGAAAAGGGAAACTCAACTGTACTAGGCATGAGCAGATGCCCCTTGGTCATCCTCAATCATCTGCCCCAGGATGTTTGCAGCTTCCATTGCGTCGTAGGGCGACCAAATTGGGTACTCTGATGCGGAGAAGATGACTTGTAGTTCAGCGTCTGGGATTTGTGTGGCTAGGACTTTAAAGAGTGATAATTTGTCTGACTGGCTCAGATTGTTGACCAGAGGAATTAAGTAGGTAGGCGTTAAAAGTTATCAGCTCCCCCCAGCTATCGGCACCCCCCTTATCAAGGGGGGCAGGGGGGATCGAACCTAAAATCTATGTTTAATTTAATTATAACCAGCTACTTAACTCAGCGAGTGACATGGTTTAAACTTCTAGAGGTGCGAGAATGAATTGACCATCCTTAGGTGTTCTTCGTCCCTACTTTTTCAGCAAACCCTATATAAAAAAAGGAGTGAAAATAATCACTCCTACTGATAATCAAAAGAAAAACAGGCTTAAACCTAGAGAGCGTTGGCTCCCGCTACTACTTCTAGCAATTCTTGGGTAATAGCGGCTTGACGCGCCTTGTTGTAGGTACGGCTTAAAGTCCCGATTAACTCGCTGGCGTTCTCGCTGGCGTTGCTCATGGCCGTCATCCGGGCTGCTAATTCACTCGCTGCCGATTCCTGGAGAGCGCGCAGTAATTGGTTATTTAAGTACAAAGGTAGGAGAGAATCGAGGATTTGGACGGGATTCTGCTCAAAAATCATGTCTTGGGGAAAAACCTGCGCCGGTTGGCTGGCCATTTTTTCCCGTTGTACCTTAAATTTTCCTTCTTTAGTCACCAAACGGAAAATCTCGTCATCCTGTACCGCTAAACCTTGGGTAGTTAAAGGTAACAGGGTTTGAATCACCGGAGTGGCACTGATCAGGGAGATAAAACGAGTATAAATTAACTCGACCCGATCGACTGTTTCCGATAAAAATAAGGAAAGCAATTCATCCCCAATCGTGCCAGCTTCATCGGCAGTGGGAATCTGTTCGAGGTTGATAAATTTAGCGGCAATGGGAGCATTCCGGCGCTCGAAATATTGTGCCGCTTTCCGGCCGGCAACAACTAATTGATAGTTAATCCCTTGCTCTTTTAATTCATTCATCCGTTGTTCGGCACGACGGATGACGTTAGTATTATAACCGCCACAAAGACCTCGATCGCCTGTCACTACCAACAGAGCCACGGTTTTTACTTCCCGTTGGGCCAGCAGGGGTAAATTAACATCACTAAAGGCTAAACGACCTTGCAGATTATAAAGGACCTGAGCGAGGGCATCGGCAAAAGGACGGGTACAGAGAACTTGTTCTTGGGCGCGGCGCACTTTTGCGGCCGCCACCAGACGCATGGCCTCGGTAATTTTTTTGGTATTTTTGACCGATTGAATTTGGTCGCGAATCGCTTTGAGATTAGGCATAATTCAGTTATCAGTTATCAGTTATCAGTTATCAGTCATCAGTCAAGATTCGGGGTTTAGGAGGGAATGGAGAGGTGGGGAAATAGGGAAATCGGGAAATTTCAACTAATACCCCAAAACCCCAAAACCTCAACACCCCATCCCCTAAAACCTAACCCCCATTACCAACATTCATTTACTGATTACCAAGATTATTTAAAAGCCTGTTTATACTCGTTGATGCCATCTTTGAGCAGGCCTTCCGCTTCGTCGTTGAGTTGTTTTTCAGTGCTGACGATCTCAACGTAGCGAGGTTTGCTGGTTTTCAGGTATTCCCGTAAACCGGTGCAGAAATCGATAACTTTATCGGTGGCGATATCGTCGAGATAACCGTTTAAACCGGCATAAACCACCGCCACCTGTTCCCAAACGGAGAGGGGGAAGTTTTGGGGCTGTTTGAGGATTTGACGCAGACGTTGACCGCGAGCGAGTTGTGCTTGGGTGGCCGCATCAAGGTCAGAAGCGAATTGAGCAAAAGCTTCTAATTCGTCAAACTGGGCTAATTCGAGTTTTAATTTACCAGCAACTTTCTTCATCGCTTTCGTTTGGGCCGCCGAACCCACGCGGGATACGGAAATACCAGCGTTAATAGCGGGACGGAAACCAGCGTTAAAGAGGTCGGTGGAGAGGAAGATCTGACCGTCAGTAATCGAAATTACATTGGTGGGAATGTAGGCAGAAACGTCACCGGCTTGGGTTTCGATAATCGGCAGGGCGGTCATGCTGCCACCACCGAGGGCATCGCTGAGTTTAGCGGCGCGCTCTAGTAAACGGGAGTGGAGATAGAAAACGTCGCCGGGGTAAGCTTCCCGACCGGGAGGACGACGCATGAGCAGGGATAGCTGACGATAAGCTTGAGCCTGTTTGGTGAGGTCATCGTAGATAACTAGGGTCGCTTTGCCTTTATACATGAAGTATTCGGCGATTGAAGCTCCGGTGTAGGGGGCGATATACTGGAGAGTGGCGGGGTCGTTAGCGTTAGCGGCCACCACCACGGTGTAATCCATGGCACCTCTTTGGGTGAGGGTGTCGATTACTTGGGCGACGGTGGAGGCTTTTTGACCGATGGCGACATAGACACAGATCACGTCTTCGCTTTTCTGGTTAATGATCGTGTCAATGGCGATCGCTGTTTTACCGGTTTTTCTGTCACCTATAATTAACTCCCGTTGACCACGACCGACGGGAATCATGGCATCGATAGCGGTAATGCCGGTTTGCATCGGTTCACAGACGGATTTGCGAGCGACAATACCGGGGGCGGGGGATTCCACCAGACGGGTTTCGCTGGCGAGGATTTCCCCCTTCCCGTCAATGGGACGACCGAGGGCATCAACCACGCGGCCGACTAAGGCGTCACCCACGGGAACCTGAGCGATTTTACCGGTAGCTTTCACCGTACCGCCTTCTTTAATCCCGAAACCGTCACCCATTAACACCGCGCCGACGTTATCTTCTTCGAGGTTAAGGGCGATGCCGACGGTTCCATCTTCAAATTCTAATAGTTCTCCCGACATGGCCTGTTGTAGGCCGTAGATGCGGGCAGTACCGTCACCCACTTGCAGGACGGTTCCCACGTTGGAGACCTGTACTTCTTGGTTATAGGATTCGATCTGTTGACGAATAATCGTGCTAATTTCGTCGGGTCTGATAGCTACCATAGTTTAATCTGGGAAAAGGTAAAAAATTAGGAGGTGAAAAAACGGCAAAAAAGGGAGATTAGATGGCCTTAGCGCAGGGAGAGGCTGAGGCGTTGTAGTTGACCGCGAATGCTGGCATCAAAGACCTGAGAACCGACTTTGATCACCACACCACCGATCAGGCTGGTATCAACTTTGGTTTTCAGTTCGACCACATTCGCCCCGGTTAGGGTTTTCACTTTGTCGATGACGATTTGTTTTTGGCTATCGTTCAATTCGGTGGCCGAGGAAACTTCCGCTAAAACGGTGTTAGTCAGCACTCTAGCCAGGGTGAGATATTGTTGACAAACGGGTTCTAAAAATTGAATCCGACGTTTATCGACTAATAACATCATGAAGTTAGTTAAATAGGGATTGGCACTGCTCCCCATTACTTGGGAAAGAACGGCTTTTTTAGCTTCTTCTTTGATCACGGGATTGCCGATAAACGCTCTTAGATCGGGAGCATTTTCCAACAATTCTAAGAGGGATTTAATTTCGCCGCCGATCGCTTCTAATTGTCCGCTGCTTTGGGCGACGGAAAGTAATGCTTGGGCGTAGGGTTCGGCGATTTCTGAACTGATTAAACTTCCCTGCATCTATTTACCTCCTAGGTTGGCCAAACTGCGATCAATTAGGGTTTGTTGTACCGATTCTTCCAGGCCGGTGCTTAACTGGGATTCCACATTAGCTAAGGCTAAAGCGGTAATTCTTTGGCGTAATTCTACTAAAACGCGATCCTGTTCCGCCGAGAGATCTTTAGCGGCACTTTCGCGCATTCTTTGAATATCGAGTTCGGCTTGGGCGGCGATGTCGGCGGTGACAGCTTTAGCTCTAGATCGAGAGTTATCGATAATTTTTTCCGCCTCTTGTTTTGCCAGGGCGAGTTTTTTCTGTTCTTCGGCGAGGGCGGTAGCGGCAATATTTTTCCGGTTTTCAGCTTCGGCTAAAGCTTCCGCAATCTTCGACTGACGTTCTCCGAGGATTTGTCCGAGAACTTTGCGGCCGTAGAAGATGATTAAACCGAGCAGAATCGAGAGGTTAAATAGGTTAGTTCCTAAGATATCGGTGTTGATGCCGAATCCCTCTGCTGCCGCTTCCTTCGCCTCCGTGGCTAATAATAAAACTGTGTCGATGATCATGATTATTGAGGGCGGGGAGTAGGTTATTCAGTTATCAGTTATCAGAGGTAAGTTTCCAGTCTTCTAACTCCTGAAGACTGAGTTCTATCTTTTCACTGATCACTGTTATTAACCAATGGCTGGTGTTTAGCGAACGAGTTCGGGGCCGAGGAGTTTTTCGAGAATTTGACGGGAAAGAGAGGCCACTTGTCCTTCTAGAGAACGAAAGGCTTCTTCTTTCTGTTGGGCAATTTCGGCGGCGACGGCTTCCTTACGGGCGATCGCTTCTTTTTGGGCTGCGGCAACTCGTTCGCTGGCTAGTTTTTGGGCCTCGGCTTGCGCTTGGGCGATAATCTCTTGGGATTGTTTACGGGCTGAACTTAATTGCAATTCGTACTCTTGTACCAGTGCTTCGGTTTTGGCTAGTTGTTCTTTGGCTCCGCTTTCTGTTTGCCGAATATACTCCGCCCGTTCATCTAAAACTTTACTGAGGGGTTTATAAAAAACGGCGTTCAGGATCACTGCCAAAAGAATAAATTGTAGTGCCATCACTGGCAGGGTGGCATCGAAATCAAACATTGATTTATTCCTGATAAATAGAAGCTATAGGCAGGTTCAAAAAAGGAAGACGATCCCCCTGCTTTAACAATGAACATTCAGGGGGAATCAGCAAAATTCCCTTAACTAGCTATCAGCCTTCCGTCCCCAAAACCAGACTTTTTAGTTGGCTCCTTTGGCGTTTTTTGAGAGTTTTGAAAACTCTGCCGCCAAGCTGCGGACTGGGGGCTGATAGCCCACTGCTTTTTTAATTAGGCGAAGGGGTTAGCGAACAGTAAAACGAGAGCGATAACCAAGCCGTAGATGGTTAAGGATTCCATGAATGCCAAGCTGAGGAGAAGGGTACCACGAATTCTTCCTTCAGCTTCGGGTTGACGGGCGATACCGGAAACAGCTTCTCCAGAAGCGGTACCTTGACCAACGCCGGGGCCGATAGCGGCTAAACCAACGGCGAGGGCGGCGGCGATAACGGAAGCGGCAGCTACTGTGGGGTTCATGGTGATTTTTTCCTCTATTTACTAATCAATTTCAATCTGTTGTTTACAGAGCGCGTTCTCAGCCGTAAAAAATGGCTGGTTTTCTGCTCAAAACTCCCGAAAGAGTTTTTGGGAAAGAACGATCTGGGAATTCAGTTGCTCATCCTGAATTCGACCAATAATTTCTTAGTTATTATCCTATTATTTGGACACTTTTCCCTAAGAAATTTTTCTTTTTTCGTCCTTCGCTTTTAAGCGTGTTCTTCTTCGTGTTCCGATTCCAGGGCCTCATGGATATAGGCCCCGGCAAGGGTGGCGAAGACAAGGGCCTGAATAGCGCTGGTAAATAAACCGAGAGCCATCAGGGGTAGGGGTACGACTAGGGGGACAAGGAAGACTAATACGGCCACTACCAACTCGTCCGCGAGGATGTTTCCGAAAAGACGGAAGCTGAGGGAGAGGGGTTTGGTAAAGTCTTCTAAAATTTTGATCGGTAATAGCACGGGAATCGGCTCTAGGTAGTGAGCAAAGTAACCGAGTCCTTTTTTACTGATGCCCGCGTAGAAGTAAGCGAGGGAAGTCAGTAGGGCTAACGCCACCGTGGTATTGATGTCGTTAGTGGGGGCGGCTAATTCTCCTTCGGGCAGTTCGATTAACTTCCAAGGAATCAGGGCCCCTAACCAGTTAGAAACGAAAATAAATAAAAATAGGGTGCCGATGAAGGGCAACCAGGGTCGATATTCCTTTTCTCCTAGCTGGTTTTTGGCTAAATCGCGCAGAAATTCCAGAACGTACTCCATCAGGTTTTGAATACCGCTAGGAACTTTCTGGATCTTGCGGGTAGCGGCGATCGAGGCGATGATTAAGATAGCGAAGACGATCCAGGAGACCGCGATCACTTGCCCGTGAATTTTTAGTCCGCCGATGTGCCAGTACCAGTGTTGTCCCACTTCCAGGGAAGCGAGGCTATAAAAATTAAGCACACTTAAACTGTCTAACATTTTCACCTTGGAGAGATTCGGGTTCGCAAATCAGGGTTATTTTAACGGTCAAAGGGTTTAGGAATCGGCTTTCTGCTCCAACTTGAAGATGGTTTGCAGAGTATAGACGATGATCGCCCCTTTATAGGTCAAAAAACCCAAAAAAACTGGCACTATGTGCAGTTCTTGCCAACGACTGGCGATGATGATTAATCCGGCGAATAGGGCTAATCCTTTTTTGCCCACCCGATTTTTCGTTACCCCCAATTTTTCCACTTCCCCGGCCAGGAGTTTTAGGTAAACAACTCCCACCATTGCCCCTAATAGGTAATTAAGGGCGGTATTGAGGGAATAAAACAAGCACACGGGAATAAAGATCAGACCGCTTAAGATCAGGGTGGTGATCAATAAAGTGTTTTGTAGTTGATAGTATTCCCGCATCGGATCTGACGGCGGGTTGGTTTCTGGGGTTGGGGGAGATTCGATCGATGGATCAGACAAGGTACACCTAAATCAGCGATAGACTAATCTCAATATCTAGATTGCTTTCCGAGCTATGACGCTCAGGTGAGCCACAAGACATATTATCACGGCAGTGGCAACAATTATTAAGCAATTGTAAATGGCCATGATTCCCCCCGCTCGCAGCCGTCAGCCGTCAGCTTTTTTCTCCCCCCTCCCCTGCTCCCTTCTTCCCACTTCCCCAACTCCGGCGCTCCCTCTTGCCTGTTCCCTAAAACCAGAGACTTCGTACCTCTGCTTGGGAAAAGGTAAGGGTCACTATTTTTGGCTCTTCTGGTTTCTGTGTGGAAACGGGGTCTATACTGATAGAATATCCGCAAAATAGTCCTAAAAGTCTTTCCCAGTAAACATTTCACGATTCTATAAGCAAAAATTATCACACAAAGTCGAGAAGAACCCTATTTTTTTCTATCTTGATTTTTAAACTGAACATCTATAAGAAAAAAAGTTTTTGTGTGCTTCTCTCTGACAACAATCTCTAGGCAAAAAGCCCGAGATTTTTTTAAAAAGCTGATAACTGATCACTGATCACTGATCACTGATAAAAACTAACTGGGAACAATATTTAAGAAAGCATCGAAATCTTTTAATGCTTCTTGGAATTGAGTAGCAGCAAGACTAGCATCTTTTTCTTTGGCTGCCGCATCGATACGTTCAAAGTGAACGAAAAGATTTTTCGCTAACTGCTTGGCTTTTTCTTGGTCTTTGGGCAGTAAATTACGGGATAATCCTACCATTTCCTGACGCAATTGCCCCAAAGGACCGTGGATATAGGTGCGAGTATCTACCCAATTTTTGTCAGCGATGAGGTCTTGCAAAACGCTCATTTTTTGGCGAAACTCTGCGATAGGTTGGATGTAAACCTGTAACTGTTCGATTTTTTGGGGACTATAGACGGTGGGGATAGTTGCTTGGGGACCACTGCAGCTAACCAGCAGCGTAGTAACTAGGACTAAAACTAGGGAAATAATCGAGCGAAGACGTGGCATTGGTTTATATGTACTATTTAACAAACTATTGACGTTCTCTCCCGATAACCAGTCAAGGTATCGGGACGATTTTTACTTTATCAGGTTGTGGGATTCCCAAATCAGATTTTACTCCCAACGACCTTGACAGTAACTCGGTGTCAATAACTAGAGCTTATCAAACTGTTTCATAAAAGCTCGATCGATCCGATCTTTCCATAACCATAATAACGGTGATTGCCATGCGAAACCGCCCCAAGATGCGATCGCTTGTTGGTCTCCCGTCCCAATTAAACTGAGATAATTTTTCTGGGGAAAATAGGGTTTTAAGGGCTGATTTTGCAGAATTCTTCCTAAATTATCAAACAGGGGTTTTCCTTGTCGGACGGCAAAAACTCCCGCTTTCGGACGGGGATAATCTGGAATCGTGGCAATATCTCCCACGGCAAAAATATGGGGATGGGAAAGAGATTGCAGATAATTATTCACTAAAATAAACCCTTTTTCATCTGTCAGTAATCCTGACGCTTTAATCCAACTAGGGGCCGAGGCAGTCGTTACCCAAATTGTATAATCCGTGGGTAAAACTAACCCCGATGAACAGATAATCTGATCTGCTTGCACTGCCGTCACATCCGTTGATAAATATAATCTAATTCCCCTTTGTTTAAAAATATTCTCTAAACGTTGACCGACCCAATTATTATGGGCTGGTAGTAGTTTTTTTCCTCGATGAATTAGAGATAAATTCAAATTACTGCTAGAGTTGAGAATTTTGGCCAAACGGGACTGCATATTTAAAGCTAATTCGACCCCGCCCGCGCCACCACCAACAATGACGATATTGAGAGGATTATTAGGGTTACTAACCGCTTTTTTCAGGATTTCTTGCCATCCTTCCCGAAAAATCGGCACCGGTTTGGCGGGAATAGTGTACTCTTTAGCACCGATAACATTATCTACTGCCGGGATGCTGCCGATATCAATCGAGAGATAATCAAAGGGAATCGGTGAAGAATTATTACAAATTACTTGACATTTTTCCGTATCTATGAAACTAGCTTTAGCCAAACAGAATTGCGCTTGAGAATACCTAGCTAGAGAAGGTAAATCGATATGAGTCTCGGCAAAATCATAAAAACCGGCGATGTGGCCAGGTAACATTCCCGAATAGGGGGTATGGGTGACATCGCTAATTAAAGTTAATTGAACGTTTTTTAGGGGTGATTGCCCCCAAAGACGAAGGGCGATCGCATGACTATGGCCCCCACCGATAAAAACTAAGCGCTTGACTAAATCCATAAAAAAACGGGATTGCTGCCAGAAAAGTTAAATTCTAATGAATATATCTTCTTACACAGAAATTCTGTTGCAAAATCGAGGGTAGATAGACAAAAACTCAAGGCATCGAGGCCATAAACTTTTAACCAATGACAGTAAATTGGGATTTTGATTTTTTCGGACTCGATATTCTTAAGCAAATTCTATCTATTATCTTCGCTTCCCAATAGAGAGAAGTCTATGCAAGAAGTTTATATCGTGGCCGCAGTCCGGACTCCAATTGGTCGTTTTGGTGGGGGATTGATGGGATTATCCCCGGCCGATTTAGGGGCAACAGTGATGAAATCCGCCCTAGAAATCGCTAATTTGCCCCCAGAAGCCCTAGATTTGTACATTTTCGGCAATGTTTTGGGAGCGGGTCATGGTCAGTTAATTCCCCGGCAAGCGGCGATTAAAGCGGGAATTCCCGTAAGCGTGGACGGATATCGGGTGGATATGGTTTGTTCTTCGGGAATGATTGCCGTTAGTAACGCTGCCACCTCAATTCGCGCACGCGAAGCGGATCTCGTCCTCGCTGGTGGTATTGAATCCATGTCCCAAACTGGCTTTTTTCTCTCCCATCGGGCCCGGTGGGGTTATAAATTCCTCATGGGTGCGCCGGAACAATTAACCGACCTATTACTGCACGATGGCTTAACCGATGCTACCACGGCTGAGGTCATGGGTTCCCAAGTCGATCGCCTCTGTCTCGATCGCGGGGTTTCTCGGCAAGCATTAGACGAAATTGCCGCCTTATCCCACCAAAGAGCGGCCACAGCCACAGAAAAAGGCTGGTTTAATGGTGAAATCGTGCCAATTGAGCTTAAATCTAAGAAAGGTTCCACAATTATCGCTCAAGATGAGGGTATTCGTTCCGATAGTACCCCAGAAGGTTTAGGAAAACTGCGGCCGGCTTTTAATCCGTCGGGAGTTTTAACCGCAGGCAATAGTAGTCAGATTTCCGATGGGGCTGCCGCTATCCTTTTAGCCAGTCAAAAAGCTGTGGATCAGTACGGTTTAAAACCAATTGCCAAAATCCTTGGCGGCGCTGTGGGTGCTGGCAAAACCGAGCGCTTCCCAGAATTCCCCGTCCTCGCGGTGAAAAAATTACTGGCATCTTTAGATAAAACGATCGAAGATTTCGATTTAGTGGAAAATAACGAAGCTTTTGCCTTAAATAATCTGCTTTTTGAGATGGATCTGGGGTTAGCTAGGGAAAAACAAAACGTTCACGGTGGTGCGATCGCCTTGGGTCATCCTATCGGCGCTTCCGGCGCGCGGATTCTGGTGACGTTAATTAACGCGTTGAAAGTACAGGATAAAACCCTCGGTATGGGGGCCATCTGTCATGGGACCGGTGGCGGAACAGCGATCGCAATTGAAAGAGTTTAGGAGGAAAAAGCTATGGTATCTCTGGGACTAGAGGAGAAAGTTATCGTCGTTACCGGCGGAAATCGAGGCATTGGGGCGGCTATTGTCTCTCTTTTGATAGATTTGGGGGCCAAGGTGGCCTACACGGATTTAGCCACGGATAATCCCCAGGGTTTAGGCATTGTGGCCGACGTGACTAAGTTGGAATCGATGGAAGCGGCAGCTCAACAAATTGAAGCGGAATTGGGGCCGGTTTACGGTATCGTCGCTAACGCGGGGATTACCAGAGACAACTTTTTCCCTAAATTAACGCCGCTAGATTGGGATTTAGTGATTAATGTCAACCTAAAAGGGGTTAATCACACGATTAAGCCGTTTATTGAGGGAATGTACCAACGACAAGCGGGATCGATCGTTTGTATTAGTTCTATTTCCGGTGATCGCGGTAATGCCGGCCAAACTAATTACGCAGCCACAAAAGCGGCAGTTATCGGTTTGGTCAAATCCTTGGCCCGGGAAGCTGCCCGTTATAATATTCGCGCCAATGCGATTGCGCCGGGGTTTATTAACACGGAAATGACTTTAGCGATTCCCGATAAAGTTCGCGATAAAATCACCGCCGAAATTCCCTGTCGTCGCTTCGGTGAACCCGCAGATATCGCCTGGGCAACTGCCTATTTACTCTCTCCTGTTGCCAGCAGTTATGTCTCTGGAGAAGTCCTCAGAGTTAATGGGGCCCATCACACCTAATCAGTTATCAGTTATCAGTTATCAGTTATCAGTTATCGGGTGTAGGGTGGGTTAGTAAACTAGCGAAATCAGCGTTAAAGGAAAAGGGCAAAAATAATGGATAAACCGACACAAGCTTGGAGCGAGATGGCCGCCGATTACGTCAATCTTTGGACGGAAACTGGGGCAAAAATGTGGTCAAGTTGGTTTAATATGATGGGGGCGATACCGACTCCTATGGGCAATATTAAACCAGAATTGCAAGAGGCAACCCAGCGCTATTTTGATAATCGGGATTTATTGATCAAATTCCTAAAATTATCGATGGAAGCTTGGGAAAGTATCTTCCCAAAAATGCAAACAGGAGAAGACTGGCAAACAATTTTAGATAATTATACCCAACAGATGCGCGGTCAACTGAATAGTTTTACTACTACCACTTCCCAAAGTAGTCAAGATGTCAGTCAACTATGGACAATTTACCTGCAACAATTGCAAAGTCTCAATCATTTATGGTTCGATCCTTTCGTCCTGTCAAATGACACAATAACCAAAGCTTGGTTAGGTAATACTTCTTCCTTGATCGAACTCAATAATATCTATTGGCAGAAGTTTTATGATGAAACTTTTGGCCAATGGTTACAGATGCCTTTATTGGGATTGCCGCGAGAATTTAACCGCAAATTACTCGATAGTTTTGAAACTTGGCGCATTCTTTATCAGGCTAGTATTAACTATCAAATTGTGCTGGCTGATATTCAAGTTAAATCCTTTGAAGCTTTAACTAAAAAATTAGTTTTCCTAGCAGAAAAAGGTCAACCTGTCAAGAATTGGCGAGAATTTCAAGATGTGTGGAGTGTCGTCGCCGATGATATTTTTGAAAAGGCTTTTTGTCAACCAGAAAACCTAAAAGTACGGGGAAAATTTATTAATTCCCTCAATGATTATCGCCTCAAACAGCAGGATTTAATGGAAATTTACCTGCGATCAATGAATCTGCCTACCCGCAGCGAAGTCGATGAAATTCATCGGACTATCTATGAATTACGCAAAGAGGTAAAAAGTCTCAAAAAAACTTTAGGAGAAAAAAAAGCAGTAGAAAGTAACAATTAGTTAATTGTGCTTGACAATCAGTTATCAGTTATCAGTTATCAGTTATCGGATTGCAGTTTTCAGTATATAGTGTTAGGTGAAAACTTCGGAACTTTCTTTTCACTGATTACTGTTTACTGTTCACTGCTCACTGAAAAATCCCCACTTCCCTAGGAGAATTAAATTATGTGGCCATTTTTGACGCAAGTGAAACTGGAAGATTTTACCCAAGATTATCTAGAATTAACTCAGAAAAATCTCAAAGGGTTAGACAATCTCAAACGAGTTAAAGAAGAAGATATTCAGTGTGGAGTCTCGGAAAAAGAAGCAGTTTATCGGGAAGATAAAATCATTCTCTACCACTTTAAACCCGTGGTCGAAAAACCCTTCGAGATTCCCTTGTTGATGGTTTATGCCTTGGTCAATCGTCCCTACATGGTAGATTTACAGGAAGGGCGTTCTTTAGTGGCAAATCTGCTGAAATTAGGCTTAGATATCTACTTAATTGATTGGGGCTATCCCACCAGAAGCGATCGCTGGTTAACCCTTGATGATTATATCAATGGTTATGTGGATAATTGCGTCGATTTTATTCGTCAAAGTCACCATCTCGACAAAATTAATCTGTTAGGAATCTGTCAGGGAGGAACCTTTAGTTTATGCTATAGTTCCCTCTATCCCGATAAGGTAAAAAATCTGGTGACAATGGTGACACCAGTGGACTTTTATCAAACCGAGACCCTCTTAAATATGCGCGGGGGGTGTTCCTTGGGAGCCGAAGCATTAGACATCGATTTAATGGTAGATACTATGGGCAATATCCCGGGAGATTTTCTCAACTTAGAGTTTCTGGAATTGAAACCTTTGCAGTTAGGTTATCAGAAATACCTCGATTTTCCTGACATCATGGAAGACGAATCAAAATTAGTTAATTTTCTGCGTATGGAAAAATGGATTTTTGATAGTCCCGACCAAGCAGGAGAATCCTACCGACAGTTTCTCAAGGATTTCTATCAGCAAAATAAACTGATTAAAGGGGAAGTGATGTTAGGAGATAAACGGGTAGATTTACACAATCTGACCATGCCAATTCTCAATCTTTACGCGGATAAAGATCACCTTGTACCTCCCGCTTCTTCCCTCGCTTTAGGGAATTATATCGGTACTTCTGACTATACCGCTTGTGCTTTCCCGGTCGGACATATCGGAATGTATGTCAGTGGCAAAGTGCAACGGGATTTACCCCCCGCTATTAGCGATTGGTTGAAAGCAAGAGCTTAACAATCCTCGCACCTATCCCCTTTTCCCAGTTTGGGAGAGGGGTTTAGCACTTTTTTTCTCTACGGGTGTAACACAATACAACACATCGATAAAAAAACATCTACGGGCAGTAAAATAAACTTTTGTAACAGAGGATGTTAAGCACTGTTGCAAGATCGGGCAGAATCGGAGGATATCGTTCCTTTCGGCTAAACCCCTGTGGTACACTGCAAAGCGTACTCGCTCGTAAGTATGTAGGAGAAAACCTGAGTGTTAAGAGTCGCTGTTGTGGGTTCAGGGCCGGCCGGTTCTTCGGCGGCAGAAACATTAGCTAAAGCAGGCATTGAAACCTATTTATTTGAACGCAAATTAGATAATGCTAAACCCTGTGGTGGAGCGATTCCTCTCTGTATGGTGAGCGAATTTGACCTACCTCCTGAAATTATCGATCGCCGGGTGAGAAAAATGAAAATGATCTCCCCCTCTAACGTCGAAGTCGATATTAATCTCGATAATCAAGACGAATATATCGGAATGTGTCGTCGGGAAGTCCTCGACGGTTTTATGAGAGAACGCGCCCATAAATTAGGAGCGCATTTAATCAACGGAACCGTTTACGGTCTCGACATTCCCACCAATAGCACCGATCCCTACACCCTACACTACGCCGATCACTCCCACGGCAATTCCCAAGGGGAAATGAAATCTCTGAAGGTGGATGTGGTTATCGGTGCCGACGGTGCTAATTCCCGCATTGCCAAAGCTATTGATGCCGGGGATTACAACTATGCGATCGCTTTCCAAGAACGCATCCGTCTCCCCCAAGATAAAATGGCCTACTACGAAGACCTGGCCGAAATGTATGTAGGAAAAGACGTATCCCCCGACTTCTACGCTTGGGTATTCCCCAAATACGATCACGTCGCCGTCGGTACTGGCACAATGAAGGTCAATAAAGCCATGATTAAAGACCTACAAGCTGGTATTCGCGCTCGCGCGGCCCGTCGTCTGGAAGGGGGCGAAATCATCCGCGTGGAGGCTCACCCCATCCCCGAACATCCCCGTCCTCGTCGTGTAGTCGGTCGCGTGGCCCTCGTAGGCGATGCTGCGGGAACAGTTACCAAGTCTTCGGGAGAAGGCATCTATTTCGCCGCTAAATCGGCGCGGATGTGTGCGGAAACCATTGTCGAAGTCACTAACGGCGGCCAACGTATTCCCACAGAGGACGAATTGAAACTCTACCTCAAGCGTTGGGACAAGAAATACGGTATGACCTATCTGGTATTAGATATCCTGCAACGGGTTTTCTACCGTACCGATGCCACCCGGGAAGCTTTTGTGGAAATGTGTTCCGATAAGGACGTACAGAAGATGACTTTTGACAGTTATCTCTATAAAACCGTTGTTCCCGCTAATCCTCTCGTACAGATGAAGATTACCGCTAAAACTATCGGTTCTCTCCTGCGCGGTAACGCTTTGGCCCCTTAAAATCAATTGATAACCAGAAAACCCAATCTTCCCATCGCGGTGGTTGGGTTTTCTTTTGGGTTGTTTCATCTCCTGTTTCAATAGGGTTTGCTGAAAAAGTTTTTCTAGGTGGCAGGGTGTCGGGTGTCGGGTTTTACCGATTTTCAGGTTGTCAATGTAATTTGCTATAACCAGTCTAGGAGAGCCTAGTTTTCTCTGTATTAATGGGCAATGATGCAGTCTCTAAACAAGTCAAATTGAAGACAGCATCGGCTTCTCCCTTACGGTAATTAATTCTTCTTTCCAAAACTACTTTGAGAAGCAGTAAATAATAATTATAAGCAATATTAGAATTGTTAGCGATTCTAGTGTTAATAAAATTGTATACAATGGCGGAAATGATTGGAACTTCTCCGAAAGCCATGCCCAAGCTTGTTGGAACTTCTCCGAAAGCCATGCCCAAGCTTGTTGGAACTTCTCCGAAAGCCATGCCCAAGCTTGTTGGAACTTCTCCGAAAGCCGCCCAAGCTTGTTGGAACTTCTCCGAAAGCCATGCCCAAGCTTGTTGGAAAAGATTCCTTTGAACCATTGGCTTTTCTATAGCTTCTTGGAGAGTTCTAATTAGAGAATCGAAATCTTCCTTATTTGTAATTTTTTTAAGCATTCTTAAATCCTTGACAATTAATTTAAGAAAACTCTTTTGCTCGGAGACGTCTCTGGATTTTAAAAGTCTATCTGGACTATCTATCTGTTCTCCAGACGAGGTATTTATTACACAATCGTATATATGAATAGATAATTTATTTTTTGTTGTATTATCGTTTGGTATTCTTATTCTGGCATCGTTCCAGGCTTGGTGAGCTCCTGTCAAATTACCTTGACTAAACCTAATTAAACCTAGATTCCAATAGTAACTAGCGTTGGTGCTATCAAATTCAATAGCTTCGTTAATCGATTCTTCAGCCTCTCTTAAAAATTCGTCTCTTCTCGACTTTGTGTGATAATTTTTGCTTATGTAATCGTGAAATTGCTTATCAGTCAAAACTTTTAGGGCTATTTTGCAGGAGAAACTAAGGGCTATTTTGCAGGAGAAACTATCGGTATAGACCTCGTTTTCACACAGAAACCAGAAGAGCCAAAATTCATCATGGTAGTTACTTAAAGTAGCCTTAAAAAAGTAAGCTAATCCCAGTCCGCTCTTAGATATAGAAGATTCAGGGAATTTTTCTAACGCTTTCTGGAATTTGTCAATAGCTTTGTCATAGTCAATTAAGTCTTGTTGATCGCTGTATAAATAAATAACTCCTGCGTTATGATAAGGCTGCCATAAATTAGGTTCGTATTGAGAAGATTCTTCATATAGGCTCAATGCCTTTTCATATTTTCCTAGCTCAAAATATATGTTGCCAAGCTTATATACAAATTCTTGCCACGTTTGAGCTAAAAACTGATTAGGTGCTATTTCATAAGCAATATGATAAGCTAGTTCCTTAACCTTATTCAACATTAAATCGCTATCATTATAGTCAAAATTAACTTGCACTAACTTGAACTTTAGAGGAGACTTTAATTGAACAATTAAACTTTTTTTTGTATTCCAGTGTTGGATGCTACCATTAATAACAGTTTCAACACCTCCAAAGGGCCATATTTTTTTTAAGAAGATAAGTAATTTTCCAACGGATAAGTCTAATTGTATAAATCCGAGACCAAAAGATTTAATTGTGAAAAAATCCATATCACTGGCACTCCAGTTTTCTTGTGCATCTATTCTTAACGGAGAAGAAACACCAGAAGAAGTATTTTTCTGAGGTTTAGCCGAGAGACAAAGTTGATTGATTTGATCTAAATCTGCAACAAATAAATCAGTAATAGCTTTACCTAGCTCGTCACCCTTGTTTGAATTTTCACCATTAGATTTACTTGTAGTTCTATCTTCAAAAGGGACAACAGCTACACCTCCCGCTCCCTTACCAGACAGCCAGTTAAATAGTGAATAAAGAAGTACCACGAGGAGCAAAAATCCAATAATCTTTAAAAGAACAACTACTGCACCTTCACCAGCAATATCTAAAAAAGTAACCTCTAAAAATTTTACTGATAGTTGCTTTAGCAAAATCAAAAAAATCAACAAAATAAGTAGAAATATCAAATTATCCGATTTAAGTTTCCAATTCTCAATGAGATTTTTGCTTTTAACAGCTTTTAAAAAAATCAAGAAAGGTTTTAAAAAAATTAAGAAAAGAATCAATTTAACGACAATAATGACAGCCCAAAAAGACCAGAACCCCAAATTACTAAAATTCCTATTTCTATATTCTTGAATAGCACTTTTGATTCTGTAAAGGTAAACTTCTGCTAGTTTTTTCTTATTTTTAGCTTCCACTCCAGCTAACTTGGCATCTTCGTTGGTTATTGTTAAAATAATTTGACCGTTTGAGACTATATTCGGATTTTCTCCATTGAAATCAGTAACAATAATAGGATTAGTTAGGATTGAATAATTACTAGCAATTTCCTGAATATTTTTACTTATATTTGATGCCCTGTCTCGATTGTAAACAATAAAAAGAAATTGATCTTCAAGACAAACTTTCCCAGAACTTTGTGGTATTTTTTTTGGCGGTATTTCTGAACATTTAGATATAGCTTGGGTTTGATAAAAATTTTTTTTCCTATATTCCCTAACCGATTTTTTGATTTTTTCAAGATAGAGTTTTGCTAAGTTTTCTTTGTTGCTCTCTGCTCGTTCAGCATCAGCATCCGTCAAGGTCAAGATTACATCATCATCTGAGACAATAACAAGGGTTTTTTGGTTCCATGGCTTAACTTGAATAGAATCAACTTCGATTGAGAAATCATCAGCAATGTTTTTGATTCTTTGTTCAACAATATCTCTGCGCTTTTTATCATCGATTCCATGCTCATGAGATGATAGTGGAAGTGGTATAAGCTTTTCTGGCTTCAAGTGAAAGAGAAATTGCTCATCTAGACATACATCGTCTTGACCTTTTTTAGAACATAGAGCGTCTTGTGTAGCCGAATAACTGGGCAAGTATGTTATGGCAATCAAAAAAGCCGCTAAAATCAAGATGATAAATTTCTGCCAACGCTTCTTCATGTTCCTGTTCCTACTATGGCAATAAAAAAATAAGTTTCTCTATGGTTAAGCAAGATGCTCGATCTAACTCTAACTCACAAAAGGCTAGGGTAAGCGCATTTTAACAATCCTTCACAAAATGAACTTTATCTGAGTTGCTTACCCGCAATTCGGGCATATTTGGGTAGAATTTGCCCTCTCAATTGTTAAGCAAAAATCGACCAAATGGGTCGAGTTCGTAACTATTCTGATTGACTGGTATCACTTGAAATGCCCACAGAGCCAGCGGTTCACAAAATTAGGCAATTGTCAATAGCGTTTGAGATGCACTCACCCTGCAATGACGAATGCGTCCATTCTGTTCGATTTCTCGTCTTACTGGATTCTGTATAGCTTCTTGACACCACTCTCGCTTAAGATAGGGTCTTTTGAGCAAGACTTGTTCTTGAAAATAGCGGGTGGTTTTCATGAATATTTTTCTCGATCGATTCCATCTATGGTAATTTTAACGAGATGGAGATAAAACGACTTCTTAATACCATAATTCCGGGATCAGGTCATAGTAACCAGCTTGGGTCGGTGGGTAAATACCCGCTTCGATTTTTTCGATAATAGTCGGCCAAGCTTGCCTAAAAGCGGCAGAGCGCTCGTTGGGGTGCAGAGTCCAACCCTTGGCATTGGTGAGAGTGGCGCGATAGTAGTTGCTTTGTTCTAGGGAGCGAGAAACCATAATTTCCCAAGAGTCGAGTTTTCCTTTGCCAGTCAAAATATTCCCCCAAGCTTTTAAACCATCGGGTAAATGATCGAGAAAGGTATTTTTATAAGAGCGCCAGAGGGGGGTGATCGGTAAAAGGCGATCGTAGCGACGACAATTAAGTAGATAGGCACGACTACCAAAAAATTTAAATTGATAGAATCCATCGGGATTTTTCGTGCAAGGATGCTGAGAATAAATCGTACCATCGGGCCGCGGTGGACCGGACAAAGGACGCACAAACATCATTTCTGGATGGGTTTCCATTAACTCGATCCCTTCGCAGATCCAACTGTAATCCGGTTCTTGGTAGAGCATCATGTCACTGTCATAATGGACCATATAATCGCTGCGACAGGACTCGATTTTGAAGATCGAGCCGAAAATCGGATAACCTTTGTAGTTATGGGTGGAACGGAGGGGACTGCCGAAATGCTTTTGATAGATGCGCTGACGATAGCTGGGATCGTAGTTAAAATCCACTAGGCGATCGATTATGCCATCTTTAACTAATTTTTCACCACAGGCTCTTAACTCCTCCATTGTACCCAGTCCGGGGCGATTAACCTTTTCCCCGCTTAAAGAGGCCGTGTCAATAGCGAGTACCTTTTCCTCGAAGGGAAACTGACTCATTTTGACTAGATGGGGAATAGTGTTCATCATAAACCAGACATCGGTTCGCGCCGTAAAAAACCAGAGCGAACAACTTGGCAATCCCATTTTGTATAAACCTCACTTTTGTTTGGGTCTTAAATGGGATACATTATAAGAGAATCTTAGCGACAAGTTGACACAATTCCTTATTAACCTATGACTATAGCCCTCGATCGCTTACCCCAATCTTGGCAGGGTTTAACCCATCGTTTAACTTATAAGTATTTTCAGGTACGCATTGATACACCCAAAGACCCCTATAAAATTCTCTTTCGTCCCCAACCCTATCAGGTTTTATTTATTCTTAGCCATATGCGATCGGGTTCGTCTTTATTGACCCATATCCTCAATTCTAATCCTGAAATTATCGGTTTTGGCGAAACTCATCTGGTTTATGAGAGTGAACAGGATTTTAAAACTTTAATGTTTCAACTCTACTGGCGTTTAAAAGATTTAAACATGAATCATAAATATATTTTAGATAAAGTTCTTCACAATCAGAAGTTTTTAGATCATAGTCTTTTGCAATCTGATCCAGTTAAGACCATATTTTTACTACGAGAACCGCAGCGCACTTTAGCTAGTATTCTAGATATTAAACCCCATCAAAACGAGCAACACGCCCTGGGTTATTATACCAGTCGTTTAGCCACCTTAGAAAGTTATGCTCGATTAATTAACAGCAAAGAAAAGAGTTTATTTATCACCCATGATCAGGTATTAAACCAAAGTCAATTGGTCTTTAATAGTTTACAGAGTCATCTCGATACTAAAACGGGATTTTCTGAAGAATATCGAGTTTTAAAAACCACTGGCAGACGCGGTATAGGAGATTCTTCCGAGAATATCAAAGCGGGTAAAATTATTAAACAAGCAAGAAAATTAGATATAGAAATTTCCGACGCTGTTTTAACCCAAGCCCAAAAAGCCTACGATCAATGCTACGAAACCCTCAGCCATTATTGTCATTGTATCTAAACTGAATTGGCGATTAGTAATAGCCTTGATTCTCTCCTCCGAGTCCCAAGAAAACCCCCCTAACTCAACTCTAAGTTTAGCATTTAAAAAGTCCGATTAGCCTTCAATATTAGCAATTGTAAAGCCCATCTGACACTCGTAGAGATTGGGCTGTTGGCTTCCTCCTTTGCCCAAGGAGTGACCACAGCCTAGTTTACCCTCTCGCCACCGGGGTTGCCCCTGCTGGTTGGCTAAAAGACAGCCCTGACAGACAGAACCCGTATCGAGAATGTGTTCGTCGGTTAAAATCACTAACATGACGTTCACCCCCATTGATCTCCGATCACTTTTGTCTCTATTGTAAGAGGTTTTTTCTGAGATGTAGTGGCGCGCTATACATTCCGCTACTTTTTGGTTTTTTTTCGCCTGGACTCTTCTTATACAAGAGATTTACCGCTCAATTATCAATGCTGAGAAGATTAGTCCTTCAAAAGGGATAGTCATACTAAATCCGTTGAGTATAGGCTACTTATGAAGACAGGCAAAAGACACTCATGCACTCATGCAAAAGGGTGGATAAATAATCAGTCTTTAATAACCGGATTTAGGATCATTTCAGATAAGTCTGATACAATCTATACCGGTGGAACCCCTAGTAACTCTGGCCTTGATCTTCTCAATCTTAATGATTATTTTCCTAAACCGAGTTTTCTGGTTACTTTTTGCCAAAAGGTTGGGGTAGGTGGTTGATAGGGTTTGGGACTATCGGTAAATATAGGACGTTGACTAGGTTCGTAGAGATAACGATAGTGCAAAAAAATATCTCGATAGGGAAAATCGAGATTTTCACCGCTACAAAGTCGCGTGAATAGAGAGGAAGATAAACCAATGTAGTGAAGGTATGTCAAGCGGTTGCCCTTGTCGTAAAGAATATTATCTAAAGCCTGAAAATGGGGAGAGGTGACACAGCAGCCGGTGCGTTCTTCTTTAGGCAATTGAAGAGCTAGATTATATATAGAAAAATTTGAGCGCATCATCATATAATTGACGATAGTTTGATCGGGAGCCATCGGATAGAGAATTTCCGCTTCTCCTGCTCGCAATTGTTCTATGAGCCAATCGCGCTGATTTTCATCGAATAAACCAGTTTTAGAAGCGTAGAAACCTGCACAAAAAATCTCCTTTTCGATACGATCACGGGAAAAAACCTCGAATAATTTTGGTTGAGAAACTTCGTAGACATGAGTGGGATCTTTATGCTGAAAGTCATAAACAACACAATCGTGCCTATCTAGGATAGCGAAGATTTTATCAATGGCATCGAGTAGCAAGGTGTCCCCATCCATGTAGATAAAACGCTCGAAGGGACTATCAAAAGCAATAAAACGGTGGTGCATTCCCATACGATAATATCGGTCAGTGCAACCCGATTTCAACCAACGTTCGCGGGCTTGCGGGTGGCTATCCCAAATCGACTTGGCGAAATTTTCCCAGCGTTCGATAATTTCCTGATTATCAAATAACTCTACATTAGGACGTTGAGCAATTTCCGCCTTGATACGTTCGGTGTTGTCATCGTAGGGATAGACACAAACAGGAAGAGCTTTTCCTCCATTGACCTCGATGCTGTTGAGTAGGGCGACTAATTGATCGTAAACCCGATCATTGGCTAGGGTACAGATACCGTCCATAAGTAATGCCAAGGAAAAAAATCAAAACTTATTATCTTTGCCGTTAGTTTAGCTTATTTTTGTCGATAAATTATAGTCTCAAGTTTCTCACAACAGAAAGACTAACCGATCGACTATACCCAAAACCGATCGATTTAGCGTTTGCGTTTGAGTAATTTAGAAATGCGTCGATTGTACCGCAACCAACGCCAAATTTTAATAACTAATTCCTCCACCCATAAAATAATCGCATCTAATCCCTCTAAAATCCGTTCTAAGGGGTGTTTAACGTAGCCGACGGGGGTTGATTCGGTTTCTAACCATTCTTCGTTAATTGGTTGAATTATCTCCCTAGCGTAGCGGGAATCTAATTGGGTTGCGGGGGGGGATTCTCCAGGAGTAATTTCAGCGGCGGCCAGGGGGATTTTTTGTAAAGATTTATTTTGTTTTTCTTGACTAAAAGCTTTTTTTGTGCTATGAGGCTCGACTGGTGTGCCTGGGGACTGGGGAAGGGGATAAGCGGGGTTAAGGCGCGGTTTTTCGGAGTCTTGGGGAGAAATAGCCAAGATATCGGCGGATTCTAGCCATGGTTGCTCGCTGACGGCGGAAAATGTCAGGGATTGGCGAGAGGAAAAGAAGTGATCGATCGCCGCTTGGATGAGTTTGCCGATCGTGAAGGGATCCGCTTGGGTTTGTTTTTCTAGCCAATCCTGGAGACGTTGCTTGAAGGTGATCAGCAGAGAATTAGGAAGACTCAAGGGATATTTTGCCGATAAAGCGGGGGAATCAGCACTATATTCTAAATTATTCTTCTCTTTTGCCCAGAAATGCTCGATCGCCGCATAAATTAACCAATAAAGTCGCCAGAGATAGGAGGAATTTTTCTCCAGAGTCGGGGACTGGTTAACGAGATCGGAAGGGGGGTTAGAGGTGTGGCTAACACTGCTGGGGATTGCGGGGGAGATAGCGAGAAATTTAGCCTCGAAAATTGCTAATTTTTCGTCAATAACTTCTAAAATCGCTTGAGAATTTAAATTAGGCAGTGGTAAGGAGGGTGGTGTCGGGGTTTTGACGAGATGGGATTCCTGGAAGAGATTTATGGCGATCGCTATTTGTCCCTGTTGTTCCCAGCGTAGTAGGTTCCAAAACCAACGGATCGGAGGCAAGACAGGATTTTTGTCGGTAAAATTCGGTAATAAAGGTGGATATTGAGGATTTAATCGCTTAATTTTCCGTTTTTCGAGGGCGTAGTTAGCCAGTGCCCTCCTAATTTGTTTTTCTATTTGTCTTTGGGTTTGATTATCGGTGATTTTGACAGTCTGGTGATCGTTAGTGACGAAAACTAAAGCTTGATCCTCTAGATCGGCTGCTATGCCAATAAATGGCGTTTCTTGGTCAGATAAGCTCTGTAGAAATTCTTCGATCGCATCCGTCCCCTCTTTGCCGGGGGGTGATAATTGTTTCTGGAGACTGTTCCCCAATTGATTAGCCGTCATCCGCAGGGATTGTACCAGCAAATAGACGGGATAGAGGGCTATTTGCAGGGCAATAGCGATCGCATTTTGACCGCGACGGGAGACGCGGCCGAGGTTATCTTTCAGACGGATCAAGCGACGGTTGATCAGGTTGAACAGTCGGCTTTTATAGGGATCGGCAGCCATGGATTTTGGGCGATAACATCTTCAATTAGACTATCCTATTGTGCAAGGACGGGATTAAAAAAATTTTGGCCAAAACCCTTGACTCCCGGAAAGATTATTGTTATATTTAAAAAGGTCTGAAATCCACGCCCCCATCGTCTAGTGGCCTAGGACACCTCCCTTTCACGGAGGCGACAGGGATTCGAATTCCCTTGGGGGTATGAAAAGAAGGTCAGAAGTGTCAAGCTTCTGACTTTTCGGTTTTTTTCTCCCGTTGATGGCTTTTCGGTAAGCTGACGGTGAAGATTGTTCCTCGATCGATCTGACTTTCGACGCTAATTTGTCCATGATGACTGAGGGTAATCGCTAAAGCGATCGCTAATCCTAATCCTGTTCCCCCGGAAGTGGCGGAATTTTGTCGTGCGGGATCGAGACGATAAAAGCGATCGAAAATATGGGACAAAGCAGCCTCGGGAATACCGATTCCGTTATCTTTGATGCGTACCAGTAACACCGATTGTCGATCGCGTTTACTTTTTTCCAATTCCACTGCCACATTTTTAGGCTCAGATTCGGGCAAAAAAGCGTGTTTTAGGGCATTAGAAATTAAATTTGTGAATAAACGGGCTAATTGATCCCAATCTCCCTGCATAGTAAACATTTCATCGCTGTAGGAAAAATCCTCTTGGTCCGGTTCCACAATCGACAAAGAGAGGGAAATTCCCTGCTTATCGGCGATTAAACGCTGTTCTTCCACCACTTCCATCAATAAAGCATCCAAAGGTACAGCTTGCTCGATCGGTTGGACGATGCCACTATCAGAACGGGCTAAAAAGAGCAGATCATTGACTAAATTGCCCAATCTTTCCGTTAAACGCTCGATCACTTGCAAGCGTTGATGGCCAGTTTGGGGATAGGCGATCGCCATTTGCACGTTAGTTTGGATAGTGGCGATCGGGTTGCGTAATTCATGGGAAGCGTCGGCGGTAAATTGTTTTAAACTCTGATAGGACTCTTTTACTGGTTGAATGGCTAAACCGGACAAAAACCAACCAATCCAGGCAACACTAGCAATCATCAGGCAAATTCCGAGGATTAAATCCCATAATAGCTGTCTAATCGGTTTTGTCACCTCAAACCAAGGATGACTTACCCGCAGATATCCCAAAACATAATGACCGATTTCCACCCTTTCGGTTACTTGTCGCAGCAGACGATTATCGGATAAGCGAATAGTTTCCCCTTGACGGTGGGGATGGAGGGGAATATCTAAGGATTCGGCCAGAGTTGACCAAAGTAGATTACCTTGGGGATCAAACCATTCCAAATCTATATGATCGTCCTCGACGGATTTACCCTGACTGGGAAAACTTGCGAGGGGATCGACGCGATAACGTCCTTGATCCGGGGGAATCGATTCGATCACGAGGGAACGATTTACCACCTCAATGATGTGTTTGAGGGTATCATCAATGCGATCCACTAGGGTATGGCGCACATAAAAATACATTGCCGTAGCGAGAAAAAGCAGTAGTATGGCAGTGACAACAGTGTACCATAAGGCTAAACGGCGGCGAGTGGCTTGGAACACCGATAATCTATGGATTGGCTAGAGATTTTTAGAGCAATGTATCCTATTTTACAGCTTATTTGAGCGATTTAATAATCGAGAATAAATTATTTTTACCTATAGGGAAAAACTGACGGTTGCCAAGAATAGCTAGACTTGAACGCTCATAGTCCTTAAAAATTGCCGCTAACAAAGGTATTTTTAGATACATTCTCCTCAATAATTGTTTGAATAGAACTACAAAAGCAGTCAAAGTGAATTATATTTAACCCTATGGTGACAGGGCTGACAGGAACGGCTAAAAATATTTTTGAGCTTATGTGAATTAATCACAACTATAAATGATGAATTTAAATTACTGGTTAATGAAATCGGAACCCGATGTCTATAGTATCGAGGATTTAAAAAAAGATGGTCAAACTATTTGGGAGGGAGTGCGAAATTATCAGGCGCGCAATTTTCTCCGTCAGATGAAACGGGGAGATTTAGCCTTTTTTTATCATTCTAATACCACCCCGCCGGGGATTGTCGGCTTGATGCGAGTGGTGCAAACTGATATGATCGATCCCACACAATTCGATACCGATAGTCCCTACTATGATTCTAAATCCTCCCCAGATTCCCCGCGCTGGTGGACGGTTAAAGTTGAGTTTGATCGCCTTTTTCCCCAACTGCTGCCCCTGGGAATTTTAAAACAAAATTTTACGGCCGATGAATTATTATTAGTAAGGACAGGAAATCGTCTGTCAGTGATGCCTGTCAATCAAGCAATTGCGGTAAAAATTCTCGCTTTAGTCGCTCATCAAGGAGTATAAACTGTGAACCAGAAAGATGCTATTAATTTACTTTCCCTGATCGGGGGATTATTGGCCACTATTGTCATTTTAGCGGCCTTTAATGCCTATGTGATTATCACCCCCGGACAAGCGGGAGTTTTAAGTGTGTTAGGAAAGGCTAAGGACGGGGTTTTATTGGAGGGATTTCACTTTAAACCTCCCTTTGTTTCTAGTGTCGATATCTACGATGTTACGGTGCAAAAATTTGAAGTTCCCGCCCAAAGTTCCACTAAAGATTTACAAAATTTATCCGCTAGTTTTGCGATTAATTTTCGTCTTGATCCGACTCAAGTAGTGGCAATTAGAAGAACCCAAGGTACCCTACAAAATATTGTCGCTAAAATTATCGCCCCTCAAACCCAAGAATCCTTTAAAATTGCCGCCGCTAAAAGAACAGTAGAGGAGGCAATTACTCGACGCAGTGAGTTAAAAGAAGACTTTGATAATGCCCTATCGACTCGGTTAGAAAAGTATGGTATTCTAGTCTTAGATACCAGTGTGGTAGATTTGAATTTTTCTCCAGAATTTGCTCGGGCTGTCGAAGATAAACAAATTGCGGAACAACGCGCCCAAAGAGCCGTTTATATCACCCAAGAAGCAGAACAACAGGCCCAGGCAGAAATTAATCGCGCTAAAGGGAAAGCTGAGGCACAAAGACTATTAGCAGAAACTTTAAAAGAACAGGGGGGAGGATTAGTTTTACAGAAAGAAGCGATCGAAGCTTGGCGCGAAGGTGGGGCGCAAATGCCCCGGGTTTTAGTCATGGATGGATCGGGAAAAAATAGCGTACCATTTTTATTTAATTATAGTGATTCTTTTCCAGAAAATACCCCCTAAATTCGGGTCTATTTAGCCCAATTATTTTCTCAAGATACAGTCTTTCCCATCAAGAGGAAGTGTAACCTAAATTTGGTAAGCTGTTGACTATCTAAATTACTCGTTAAGACTATAGGGGAGAAGGGAGCAGGGAGAAGGAGTTTGAGCCTAAGTTCACCCCACTTCTCCCCATTCCAATCCCATGCCACCATCCCCAACCTAATCAAACCTCTAACTACAAGAAATATGACCTTGGGGTGCTTTTCGTTCAAAAATAACTTGATCGTAGATCGCCGACGAGTGTAAAGTGCGTTAGAAGGCTACCAATTCTGTTAAAAAAACCAAATCAACAATCCGCACCCCACGCAGCAACTTGATTCTTAAATTTGTGTTTCTGTCTTGGCTTATTTTGTTAGCAAGAACAGCCGAGAAACCTATTTTCCGCTATCATGGAAACAGCGCTGTACTGCTTGCTAAATCAATGCTTACCCTCAAAACGAGTAAACTAACCCTTGCTGATGTTCAACGTCATCTCCATTTCCAAGAAAAGCTTGAGGATGTTTCATTTACAGAGCTTTTAGCTTTGGAAACCGTCAGCGACGCAGAAAAATTAGAACTTGTTCAAATCCGCAACGATTTTCGACCCTATTTGATGGAAGATAAAGCATCAGAAGGACAAGTGAAAGTTTTAACCCTATTTCCCTTATTGCGGTTAGCTGGTTTTTATCGTTATCCGATTAAGATTAGGGTTGAAGAAGGGATTGATAATATTATCCTTGTCGATGAAGATAAAACTATTAGCGGACGCTTTGATATTGTCACGGTGAATAATTCGATATCAACTGTCAATAATATCCCTTTTTGTATTTTAGTAATTGAAGCTAAAGAGAGTGGAATCGAAGTACGTCAGGGATTACCTCAATTACTGACTTATGCCTACAATAGCTTAGAAAGACAACCCTCAGTTTGGGGATTAGCGACTAATGGCTTACAATATATGTTCGTCTGTCTCAGACAAGAAACTAACCCCACTTATCAGATAATGCCAGAACTTAATTTAATGTATCCTGAATCAGCCATTAATCTGCTCCAAATTCTCAAGGCAATGGGTCAGCTAATTTTAGAGACATAAATTAGGACTCAAACAAGCTATAATCTCCTAGGCTTTTACTGTCTATATAGGGAATTAAAAGCGTCTTGAATAATCACCACTATCTAAAACTCCTGAGTCGAAAATAAACTTAATTAAGTTGTTCGATTGAACGAGAATGAATTAGTTGATGCTTGAGCAACATCTAACAAAGACTCGATCACAGAATTAACCACAGCAGCTACGCAGGAAATCGCTACACTATTACCCGTTAATTTTCGCATAGTTTGATAACTGCCAACAATTTGATAATCATCGGGAAAACCTTGTAAACGTAGCATTTCCCTTGCTGTTAAGCGTCTTTTCCCATCCACTAACAAATAATTATAGGATGCTCCTGCTCGCAAGGCACAGGAATAGGGATAAGCGCTGACATTACCTCCTTTATTTTCGTGCCAGATGGTCGGTTCACTATAAGGTTTTTTTCCCTCTCTTTTCAGGAAGCGACTTTTT
The DNA here is from genome assembly GCF_007095495.1 of Microcystis sp. M_QC_C_20170808_M9Col. NCBI lineage: Bacteria > Bacillati > Cyanobacteriota > Cyanophyceae > Chroococcales > Microcystaceae > Microcystis > Microcystis sp. M_QC_C_20170808_M9Col. The sequence continues at coordinate 46,347 of NZ_SFBZ01000324.1, forward strand.
TGAATTCTTGCGGAAGCATAATAAAAATCCGAGACATTTTCTTCTAATATTTCCGTTAAAGTTGTTCTAGATAAAGCTGGTTTTGGCCAGATAAAACCCCGCGCTTCTCGGAAACCAACGATAAAAATCCGTTCCCGTTTTTGCGGTAAACCAAAATTAAGCGCATTCAAAACCCGATAATCGGTATAGTAATCTAAATCTTGCAAAGTATCGAGAATAACTTCTAAGGTTTTTCCCTGTTGATGTCCCTGCAATTGCTTGACATTTTCCAGAATAAATGATGCGGGTTGTTTGGCTTTTAAAATGCGGGCAATCTCAAAAAATAGCGTGCCTCTGGTATCTTCAAATCCCTTTAAATCACCACAAATACTAAAAGGTTGACAGGGAAATCCTGCCATTAAAATATCGTGATTGGGAATATCTAGGGCGGCGATTTCGGTAATATCTCCCTGGGGTTGGTCGCCAAAATTAGCGTGATAAATTGCCCGAGCGTCTTTATCTATATCACAGGAAAAGACACAATCAGATTCTAAGTTTTGTTGGCGACAAACTTGTTCAATAGCGACTCGAAACCCTCCCAAACCACAAAAAAGGTCAACAAAACGAATTTTCTGCTTATCTTTAAGTAAATTCATCGATCACATCCCTAGCAAGACCTGGATAATATCCTAACTTAATGGGGATAATTCATCACCTTATAGCACAGCTACGTCAAAAAATAAATCGAACTTTAGAGGTATTTTTAGCCAAGTTTGAGGAGGTAGAAAGAGCCGTAAACTTGATTAACAATCGTCCTCGAAAATGTCTTGACTATCGTAACCCGAATGAGGTATTCTATGAGGATAGAGCAGACAGTCATGTAATTCAGACTTGAATTGGCGTTTTATGAAAGGAAATTATAGTTAACAGGGGGCTGTTTTCAGGAATTCTGTCACTGCGACTGATGTTGATGACATAGATATTTTCTTGTTTGTTTCCTAATTTTCTGTTGCCTATTTGCTGCTTTCTAAAAGTACAGATATTCTGAGCAAGCACTAGGCCTTGAGATAAGAGCGTCACCACTAGGGCAGAAAGATGGATTTTGTGATAATTATTTGAATAGTGGAGAAATTTATGGGATTGATGCCAAAGCTCTCAGTAAGTTGTGATCGTTGTCTCGCAGCTTTGCTATCTAGCCCACAGAGAGAGCCAGAAAACAATAAAGACAAATATAATCAAATAAAAGCAATAACGCCACGATTACCCCAATTTTGCCAGCAGATAGGTTTAATAGTCATGGATATAGCTGGAAGCGTGCAAATGCTTACGGAACGATCTGAACAATTGCTGTACCAGTATTCCCTCTCCCATACCCCGAACACCTTACCAGAACCCTTGCAAAAGTGGTTTAAACATCCGATTGCCCGACTCTTAGCCAAGGATGAGCAAGCCTTTTCCTGTTCACCCTTACGCCTAGAACAAGAGGGACGACAGTTAATCATTTTTCTGATTCCCACTCTTATCGGAGAACAGTTTCTCCTAATCTTAGAAGAACAAGAACTGCCCTCTTTTTCGATTGCGGCCTTAGAATTGTTGGGACTGACTAAAAGGGAAGCAGAAGTGCTATTTTGGATTGCCCAAGATAAAAGTAATGCCGCCATAGCAAAAGTGATCGGATGTAGCGAAGGAACCGTGCGAAAACATCTAGAACATATTCACGGGAAACTAGGGGTACAAACTCGGACGGCAGCGGTTATAGTTGCCCTCGAAAAGTTGGGGCTACTGAAAGGGCAGATTGCTGCGATATCTTCATAATTCCCTACGCGGATCATCGTATTGTTAACCCAGAAAAATTTGATGATTATTGAAATTGTGCATTGTCCTGTACTTAGTTCTTGAACAGAGCTTCTCATCGAGAAAGCCAAAATTTCTTTGGCAAGGAGAATCAAATCTATGCCTACACCCTTTGTGAATGAGGAATTTACCTTCACCAATCCCGACGGCAGCACTATCCGGGTCAGGGGATCGGGAAACCAGTATTATGCTGTTTTTGAAACCCTAGATGGCTATACCGTGGTCAAAAACCCTGACAATGGTTTTTACACCTACGCCCAGCTTTCCGAAGACAAAAGCCAACTGATAGCCACCGATGGGATAGTCGGCCAAGTAGCACCCCAAAGCCTCGGCATCCAGCCCCATCTAAGCATCGAGACCGAGAGTGCCAAACAACAAGCTCAGAGCGCACCGATGCTACAGGAAGGGTTCAGTCAATGGCGAGTCCGTCGTCAGCAAAAAAAAACTCAGCTGCAGGGAATCAGTGCGACGACCAGTGCTGATGCCAGACCAACTTCAACAGTAACTGTGGGCAACTATCTGGGATTATGTATCTTGATTAAGTTTCCCGACGTTGCCGCCAGCATTTCCCAACAGGAAGTCAGCAACTTCTGTAACCTACCTGGTTACGCCGGATTTGGCAATAAAGGGTCAGTACGGGATTATTTCTACGACAACTCCCAGGGAAAATTAACCTATACCAATGTTGTCACCCAATATTACACCGCCGCCCATAATCGCTCCTATTATACCGATCCAGCGATCGACTATGGTACTCGCGCCCGAGAACTGATTCTAGAAGCCCTCAATTATTTGAAATCCCAAGGCTTTAACTTTAGTCAGTTGAGTAGTGATAGTAACGGCTTAATTTATGCCTTAAATGTCTTCTATGTCGGACCGCGGGTCAACAATTGGGCCGAAGGACTATGGCCTCATTCCTGGAGTTTAGCTTCACCCTACGATGTCGGGGGGGGCAAGAAGCTATACGACTACCAAATCACCAATATGGGTAGTGAACTGACCTTGCGTACCTTCTGTCATGAAAATGGTCACATGATTTGCGATTTTCCCGACCTCTACGATTATGGCGGTCAATCGGCAGGAGTGGGTAATTATTGTCTGATGTGTTACGGAGGCAATGATAAAAATCCCGTACAAGTTTGTGCCTACCTCAAAAATGAAGCCGGTTGGGCCAGCAAAGTGACAGCGATAACTCCAGGTCTTACCGCCAGTCTTGCTGCGGCCAAGAATGAGTTTTACCTCTACAGTAAGAACGCTAACGAGTATTTCCTGATCGAAAACCGGCAGAAAACTGGCCGGGATACATTCCTCCCCGATGCGGGCCTAGCCATCTGGCACGTGGACGAACAGAAGAATGGTAACGAGGAGGAACAGATGACTCCTAGCCAACACTACGAATGTTCCTTAGAACAGGCCGATAATCGCTTCGATTTGGAAAAAGACGTGAATGCTGGTGATAACGCCGACCTATTTCGAGCCTCCTATAAAACCGAGTTTTCCGATAGCACCAGTCCTGCTGGCAAATGGTGGGATGGTAGCAACTCTGGCCTAAAAATCGCCCAGATTTCTGCCGTTGGTGCCACGATGACCTTCACTGTCCCCGGCAGTGCTTGGCTAGAGAAAAAGCAGATTACCGGTTTGTGGATGATTAACCAAGAACGCAATGCGGCCGCCTATGTGGACGGCCTCGGCTGGCGCAAGATTGCCAGCGAGAGTGACAGTGTTTTCTTGGGGATGCTTGCCCTGTTGTCCGCCGCTAAGGAAAGAAAATTTCCCGTCAATCTGCGTCTAGAAAACAACGTGATTCAGGAAATTTACGTTTTTTAAAACTTTTTCAAGATTTAACGAGGAAAATACCATGACATTAACACAACCGACTCAAATTCCCCCCGCAGCTAACCTTCCTAAGTCCGAAACACCAGAAATTCCCGCCGTTCCTCTCTTGGCCGAAAACCCCCTCGGTCAGGATAGCAAAGATGGCCTGCGTGGCGGAGCGAATCTCTATGGCGGCTGTAGTATTGAAGTGGGCTGTGGTTGCTCCTTTGGCACCCTGCGCTATACCCATGAAGATGCCCAAGGCTGGTTAGACTATGTGAAAAAGTTTACCCCCTTAAACTTTTGGTATCAGGATTGTGGCGTACAACCCTGGCTTTACTACGAACCCTACGATGATTGGCAAGATACCTACGGGGTAGATGCGGTCATGGCCTTCTATCACTCTGGTCATGGCGGGATGGATGCCAATGGCGTGTTTTATCTACCGATGAGCAAACCGTGGGGTAACGAAGGTTGTACGGTCGTCTCTAGCAGTGATAAGTTAGTTTGGGCTAACGAGCGGGTCAGATACATTTTTCTGTCTACCTGTCTTTCCCTGCGGGTTCTGGGCGGTCACAACCCGATTCGCACTTGGCATCGTAGTAATCGCGGTTGGCGAATGCTCTTCGGCTATGAAACTGTTAGTTGGGATAATCCCAATTACGGCAAATTTTTCTGGGAAGAATGGAACAAGAATAAGTCTTTTAGTACCGCTTGGTTAGATGCTAGTTGGCGCATTGCCCACGACCAGGCCCCCTCGGTGGTGGCCTGCGGTGCCAGTGCGGATGAGGCGAAAAATCGTCTCTTTAATGAACGCTATTTTTCTCGCGAACGGGTCAGTAATGCTTGGTATTGGTGGCGATGGTACAATGTGGCTCGCAGTAGCCAACCACAACTGGTCTTACCCCAGCATCTCCTCGTCGGTCGTTTGCAACCCCTAGACGCTACTCGACCCGCTGCCCGCAGCCTAGGGGCACGATTTGGTCTTGACCTGGAAATCCCGTCAGAAGTTGGTAGTACCAGAAATGGCTCCTATCGCGTGGTGACGGGGGAACAAAGCATCGCCTACGGTAGTGATGGGTCAATTGATGTTCGTTTGGCAACTCCTAACCGTTATAATTACAACCCTTTGGCTATGGACAGCGCCCAAACCTTAGCCCAGGAGGCCGTCTGGCGTTACGGTCTTGACCAAGAAGTCCCAGTGGTGTTCGATCGAATTATCTTATCTTCCGAAGCCGGCGGTACGGCTAACGGTTCGGGACAATTGGACGGACCGTTTACTACTGGTGTGATTGTCCAATTCCGACAGTTGATTAATGGTGTCCCAGTGATTACCCCGGGGGCAGGTACGGTGCGAATTGCCCTGGATAATGATGGTACTGTCACCGATGTGCATTCATCAGTCCGCTCGCTCGAACAGTTAAGTAGTCGTCCTGTACGCTCTGCCAGTGCGCCGCCTCCCCAGGGTGATATCGCTCCTGTCTTAGCACCCGAACCTAGCAACTATGAGCAGTTACTAGCGGCAGAGTTTAGCCGACAATTGGCTTCCCTGTCTGCTCGCGGTGGCGCTGGAATGCCTCTAGAATTCACCACTGTACCCAATTCCACCGAGATTGGCTACGATATTGACGGCGATGAGGCGATTTTGATCGCCCGCAAAGCGATCGAAGTTAACTTTGGCAATGGTTATCGTAAACGTTATTGGGTTACTGTACCCTTGTTTGGTTAACTGCGATCGAATCCAGTTTTAATCATGTTAAGACGGGCAAGCTCCCCGTCTTGACAGGCTTTTTTACTTTTTCCTTGCTACACAATGTCTAGCGTCACCCGTCAACAACTGGAGAGCGCGATCAATGCTGGCTTCAAGATCGGCTTAAACGGTGAAAATTTACAAGGTTTGGATTTATCTGGTCTGAATCTCAGTGAATTTGACTTTAGCTATGCCAATCTAGAATCAGTTAACTTCCGGGGTGCCAATTTAAGCAAGGCGATTTTGTGGTCTGTGCAAGCGGCAAAAGCGAACTTTAGTCAAGCTAACCTTAGTGGGGCCAACCTCGGCACTGCCAATCTTAGTCAATGCAATCTTAGCGGTGCAATTCTCCGTCAAGCTAGTTTGTTAGGAACCAATTTGCAACAAGCGGATTTAAGCAGCGCCGATTTGCGTCTGGCTAATCTCCAAAATACCATCCTCACGGATATTATTTATAATGCTCAAACCCAATGGCCTGATGGATTCCGTTTTTTGCGGTAGGCCAAAATTAAGGTTCTTCGTTACTTGGTATGGTTCGATAGGGGGGCATAAATCGACTAAATCCTTATCTGGTAAGAGACTTAATTGATTAGTTCGCTCTAGATCAAAAACAATTGACAAAAATCGCTAAATGCCTTTCTATATAAGTGTTCCATCCCTTATAACAATTTGTTCAGTAAAGTTAAGTGTATTTGGGTTGTTATAGCGTTTCCCAATCTCATGAGGTACACCAAAATCTTAACTCCTGAATCCCGAATCCTGACTCCTGACTCCTCAAAACCTAAGACTCTGTACCTCACAACTATGGGAATTGCTATATTTTGTAATTTTACTGCTAACTCTAACAATGGTCCTAATTGTTCATCGGAGAGATTTTGTGTTACTAAAGATAGTTTTTGTTTAATATTCATGGGTGGTTAGTCCAATTAATAGCTGTTACAATTATAATCTGTTTACTGTTGTTCATAGTCTGTAATAATGCTTTGAATATCCTTTACCACCATATCAACTTGTTCAGATTTCGTGTAAATAGTTAACAGAATGATTGCCGTTGCAGTTTTGACGTAATAAATTAAACGGTATCCCCCACTTTTGCCTTTTTGAATATCACTATTTCGGACTCTCAACTTGAAGACAGTATAACCAATAAGCTGCCCGCGCATTTAAATTGCTTGTTGAGACGAGGCAAGAGGCAAGAGGCAAGAGGCAACAGTAAAGGGATTGGGGGAGATTCGGCTAATCTTAAGAATAAGTGCTTTAAATGATTCTCCTTGCTCAAGTTGTTCAATCATAGGTTGAATGTCATCTCGAATACTGCGATATTTCTTAGCAAGTGTGCGGAGATTTCGCTTGAATGTCGCCGAGGCTAAAACTTGAATTATCGGTTGATTAGTCATCTTCTAACCCTTCCCAAAGTTGAGAAACGGGAATAGTTTGTCCTGTCATGGCTTCATGCCAAGCTTGCCGAAAGTCTGCTAAAATTTCTGCTTGAGATGTATCTTGGGTTTCCTCCTCTGGGATGAGAATAATAACTTCTACACGGCTGTTTTTGTCTATGATTAAAGGATGATCTAGGGTGAGTTGTCCTTGTTCATCAATGGTTGCCATAACCTTGAGTGCTTTCATGTTTCTCTGCTTGAGTGGGTTAGTTCAATATCTAAATTATGCTAATTTTCCCAAAGTTTTACCTGATCAGAATCTTTTCTAGTTCTTTAACTAAAAATGGTAAATCATTTTTAACGGTATTCCAAACAATATCTTCATCAACATTTAAGTAATCGTGTACTACTTTACTCCGCATTCCGACGACTGCTTGCCAAGGAATTGTTGGATAATTCTCCCGAAAGTCTGGTGATACACGACGCGCTGCTTCTCCGATAATTTGCAATAAATGGGTGAGGGATAACCGTAAAAGTTCGTTATTATCAAAATCTTCTCGACTGACACCTTCTACAAAGCTAAGTGCTTTATTTGCTGTGTCAATCATGTGTTCAACATACACTTGATTATCTTTCTGCGACATAACACACCTCTGCTGTTGCTAAAACACGCTCACGAATATGATGATTAAGAGATTTGATGGTAACGAGATCAATAGTACGTCCATCAAATAATTGAGATAGTTCTTCTTGAATTTGATGAAGTTTGAAAAAACTGGGGGTAAAACCAAGTTCAAACTCAACGAGCAGATCAATATCACTATCTGCGGTAAAATCATCTCGTAAAACTGAACCAAATAAGGAAAGTTTATGAATATGCCAATGTTGGCAAAGTTGTGAGAGTTTTTCTTGAGGAATTTTCATATTTTTGTGTTCATCAGATTAGGTTTACTCCCAAGCTTTCTAGTTGTTGATTTATCCAAGCGGTTGCCGTTTCTTCATCGGTTTCTATCGCTTTTTCTACTCCTATTTTAGCAATTTCTAGGCGTTAAAATTTCCCCCCTTTTTAAGGGGGGATTAAGGGGGGATCGAAAGATTTAGCTGCTCACAAACCGCATCAAAATTTCTTAATACCTGCGAATTCGTGAATCTAATAACTTTTAATCCATAGCTTTCTAATCGCGCAGTTCTCTCTTTATCATAGGCTTTTCCCTCATCCGTAAAGTGAGTATCTCCATCAATTTCAATCACAAGTTTGAGGCTAGGGCAATAAAAATCAACAATGAAATGATCAATGGGGCGTTGTCTTAGGACTTTGAATTTGAAATTTTTTAGATAGGAATACCACAGCTTTTTCTCTGCTAAGGTCATGTTCTTTCGCAGTTCTTTCGCTCTGGCTACTAGGGCAGTATTATAAGGTAGATGAAAGTCGCTGTTGTTTAGGGTCATTGATCCCCCCTACCCCCCTTAAAAAGGTTCATTGATCCCCCCTACCCCCCTTAAAAAGGGGGGAAATGTCTAAGGATTCTAGTTGTTGGTTTATCCAAGCGGTTGCCGTTTTTTCATCGGTTTCTATCGCTTTTTCTACTCCTATTTTAGCAATTTCTAAGAGTTGACTTAAAAGGGAGATTGATGATTTTAATGAGTCAGAATCAGTGAGAATTAGCCGTTTATGATGCTGAGGATGCGTTTTTAAGGGTCAATCGTCTAGGGTTGTCCTTATTTCGGTTTTGGGGTGATGAGATTCATGAGCGTTTAATGGAGAATTTGAATAAATTTTTATGATGAGGTATCGTCATTGTTATCAGTTTTTTTACTTCGTAAATCTACCCATAGATGTCTTAAACCCACATTCCGCACCCTGGTCGTTGAAATCAAAAGTTGCTCTAGCCCTTGTATAGTAAGACTTTTAGCGATTACTAAGAATTATGAAGTGTCACACTCTAGTCAGCGATCGCCAG
>NZ_SFBZ01000325.1:0-6844 GCF_007095495.1 Microcystis sp. M_QC_C_20170808_M9Col
GGAGACATTAATTCAATGACAAAATCGGGAGATAGAGGTAAAAATCTTTCCTTTTGTTGCGGGGTTAAAGCTTGCCATTTTTCTAAAGGTATCCAAGCAGCATCGGGAGAGCGATCGGCTCCGTTAGGTAGTTTAAATCCTCCAGAAGAATCAAAAACTACACCTAATTTATGTAGGTTATTCCATAACCATAATTGGGCAGTGATTCCAGCGTTAGAATTGCTGGTTTCTCCTCCAGTCGGTGGCATAATAATTAAATCTCCTTTTGGGTTGCGTTCCAAGCGCAAATCTCGGTTATCCTGACAAAGTTGAAAGAACTGTTCATCGCTGAGTTGAAACGAGTTAAATTTAACTTCTACTGTCATTATTATCCCCAACCTACTCTCGTCTAAAATTCATGGTAACGCGCTAGGGCAAGAGATGTTCTTGGATGAAATTAGTGTAAACATCTCCGGCTAAAAAGGCGGGAGTTTCCAATATTTTACGATGGAAATCAATAGTCGTCGGTACTCCCGTGATCGCACATTCCCGCAGGGCGCGTTTCATGCGTTTAATCGCAGTTTCGCGATTTTCTCCCCAGACAATTAATTTACCGATTAGGGAATCGTAATAGGGGGGGATTTCGTAATCGGTGTAAACGTGGGAATCCATGCGGACACCGGGACCGCCGGGGGGCAGATAACCGCTAATTTTGCCGGGGTGAGGGCGAAAATTGTGATCGGGATCCTCGGCATTAATGCGACACTCGATCGAATGCCCTCTAAATATCACCTGATCTTGCTTAATTTGCAGTTTTTCGCCCTGTGCCACCAGAATTTGTTCTCGGATCAGGTCTATCCCCGTGATCATCTCCGTGACGGGGTGTTCCACCTGAATACGGGTGTTCATTTCCATGAAGTAAAAATTGCCGTGTTTATCGACTAAAAATTCCACAGTTCCCACCCCGACGTAATTAATCGATTTAGCGGCTTTAACGGCGGCATTACCCATTTTTGAGCGTAAATGGGGCGTTAAGAAGGGGCTGGGTGCCTCTTCTAGCAGTTTTTGGTGTCGTCGCTGAATCGAACAGTCTCTTTCTCCTAAATGGATCACGTTACCGTGACTATCGGCCAAAATCTGAAACTCGATATGTCGGGGACATTCGATAAATTTTTCTAGATATACTCCTGAATTGCCAAAAGCCGCTTCTGCTTCTCCTTGGGCGGCTTTTAACATATTACCTAGTTCATCTGCACTCTTGACAAGACGCATCCCACGCCCTCCACCGCCGGCGGTGGCTTTGATCAGGACAGGATAACCGATGTCATCAGCGATACGTTTTGCTTCCGCTTCTGAGGTAATTAAACCACCACTGCCGGGGATAGTGGGAACTCCCGCTTTTTGCATGGTTTTTTTAGCGGTAGATTTATCCCCCATAGCCAGAATAGCACTGGGAGACGGACCGATAAAAGTTAACTGATGATCGGCACAAATTTCGGCAAAGCGGGCGTTTTCTGCCAAAAAACCGTAACCGGGATGGATCGCCGTGGCGTTGCGTGTTAGGGCAGCCGAGATGATATTAGGGATATTTAGGTAACTTTTGCTACTTGGGGGCGGACCAATACAAACACTCTCATCGGCCAGTTGAACGTGAAGGGCATGGCGATCGATGGTAGAGTGGACGGCAACGGTTCTAATGCCCAATTCTTCGCAACTATGAAGGATTCTTAAGGCGATTTCCCCGCGATTGGCGATTAATATCTTGGCAAACTGCATTGGACGACCACGAGATCAGGCTGGTGTGATAGGCGACTATTTAGTAGAATATCTGGTTTTGTTACCTTGGGGAAATCGGGCTGGCTGTTGGGAAGTGGGGAAGTGGGGAAGTGGGAAAGTGGGAAAGTGGGGTGTGGGGAAGTGGGGTGTGGGGTGTGGGGTGTGGGGTGTGGGGTGTGGGGAATTGGGGAATTGGGGAATTGGGGAATTGGGGAATTGGGGAAGTGGGGTGTGGGGAAGTGGGGAAATCGGGAAGTGGGGAGATGGGGAAGTGGGAAAGTGGGAAAGTGGGGAAGCTGTCTCATCACCCTATCACCCCAAAACCCTATCACCCCAAAACCCTATCACCCTATTTCCTGACTCGTACCTACCGACGGCTAAAATAACTGACTCCGTCTCCCTCCCCGGTCAAGATTGAAAGCGATAAGCTAGAGTGTGAGGAGTGAAAACTTTTTAATCTCGTTTCGCCCCTAGAGGATAATAGCTCGATGTTGCGAATTATCACAGAGCCATGGTCAGCCAGAACGGAACTGAGACGAATTCGGGAACGGTTCGACGATCCGGAAATTCGGGAAAAAGAATCGCTTGTCCGAGAGATTGTCGAGCAGGTGCGACTTTCTGGCGATCGCTCGTTGGTGGATTATACGGAAAAATTCTACCAACAGTCCCTTAATCTACAACAACTAAAGGTGAGTGGCTCGGAACTTGATGCTGCTTATCAACAGGTGTCGCAGGATTTATTAAATGCGATCACCGTTGCCAGTGAAAAAATGGAGGCTTTTCATCGTCAGCGTCTTCCCAAAGCTTGGGTCCAGTTTCCTGAGGATGGTACGGTTCGGGGGAAACGTTATCAACCGGTTAACAGCGTGGGAATTGTCGTTCCCGATGGGAAACGGGCCTATCTCAGTTTATTGCTCCAACAGGCGATTCCAGCCAAAATAGCGGGGGTTAAACGGATTGTCATGGTATCTCCTGCCGATGAGGATTTACGCCTCCATCCGGCGATTTTAGTGGCAGCCCAATCTGTGGGTATTAGTGAGATTTATCGGGTGGCTGGACCACAGGCGATCGCCGCTCTAGCCTACGGCACAAAAACGATCGCTCCCGTGGAGATGATTGCCGGAATAGGTGATTTTTATACTAATTTGGCGAAAAAACTGGTTTCTGACCGTGTAAAAATCGATTATCTCTCTATTACTTCTGATTTGGTTATTATTGCCGATAGTCAAGCCAATCCCAGGCAGTTGGCCCTAGATCTATTAGCGCAAGCGGAACAGTATTCCCTGGCGGCAGCGATTTTATTGACGACGGATAAGGCTTTGGCCTTAATAGTACAGGAAGAAGTACAAAAACAGTTACAGGTACATCCCCAGAGATTGTTAACGGAAAAAGCGATCGCTCATTATGGTTTAATCGTGGTGGTGGAATCATTGGAGAAAGCGATCGAATTATCGAATCTTTTTGCTCCCACCCATTTATCTTTGATGATCGATGAGCCTTGGGAAAAGCTATCTTCTGTGAGACAATCGGGAACTATTCTCCTCGGTTCCACTACTCCAAAAGCGGTGGCTGATTATTTGGGTTGTCCCGTGGGAGTGGAAACTTTTCTCGATTCCGCCACTTTAATCGAATATCCTGCCGATTCTTTCGCCTCCATAGCCCACAATCTGCAAATATTAGCGCAAGCGGAGGGATTTACGACAACGGACGCGGGTATAGAATCCCGAGGTCAGGATAAGACCTAGAGAAACTATCATCTTCTCAAAGCAACTATTGGGTCTAATTTAGCGGCACGATGAGCGGGAACAACACCGAAAATTAGACCGATGGCACTAGAAACTCCTAAAGCGAGAATTATCGCAGGGATTGAGACACTGGTGGTTAAAGCGGCAAAAATTCCCGCTAGATACATTCCTTGAATGCCGACAAAAATCCCGATAATTCCGCCAGTGGTGGCTAAAATCACCGATTCAATGAGAAATTGACCTTTTATATCCCCTTCTTTCGCTCCTAAAGCCTTTCTTAACCCGATTTCTTGGGTTCTTTCCGTGACTGACACGAGCATAATATTCATTACGCCGATTCCCCCGACAAAAAGGGAAATACTGGCGATCGAGGCTAACATTCTAGTTAAACTCTCGTTAGTCTCTTTGGTCATTTCTAGGACTGCGGTTTGGGGGAAAATCTGCACATAATTCTCGTCGCTGACCTGATGACGCATTTGCAGCAGGTTGCTAATCTGAAACTGAGCGGCTTTAATTTGGGCAGAGTTTTTGGCCAAGACAGAAATATGAGTCAGGGGAATGCCATAGATAGCTCTGCGGCCTTGAACCTGATTAGACATGGTAGTTAGGGGAATTAAGGCTCGATCGTCCTGATTAGCCTCAAATAAGGAGCCTTTCGCCTGTAAAACTCCAATGACTTGAAAACTAAGATTGCCGATGCGAAGATTTTCGCCGACGGGATTGCGATTACCAAAGAGATTTTTGGCTAATTCCGATCCCAAGACAATCACCCGATTATCCCGTTTCAGGTCAGATTCCATAATAAATCTACCTTTAGATAGTTGACGGTTACGCACGTTTAGGTACTCGGCTCCCACCCCAATCAGGGGGCTATTACTGGTTCTATTACCGAAGGATAAAATTCTTGTACCGCTCAATTCGGGAGAAATGGCGGCAATGGCGGGAACTTGAGATGCGATCGCTTGAGCATCTTCGTAGGTGAGAGGCCGGGGATTAGGAATTGTCCGCCGGACATTGCGCGAGGAGGTGGAAACAAATAAAACATTCGGTCCGAGAGCTTCAAACTGCTCGAGGGCGACTTTTTGCGCTCCTTCACCCACCCCCACTAGGGCAATGACGGAGGCGTTACCGATAGCAATTCCTAGCATGGTCAGACCACTACGCAGTTTATTGCCCATCAAAGCGGAAAAAGCCATTTTCAGGTTTTCGAGCATTTCCATGGTTAGTTATATTCAGTAATCAGTAAACAGTGATCAGTAAACAGTAAACAGTGAAAAGTAAACAGTAAACAGGGATAAAGATGAAGATAAATAAGTAGTCGTGCAAAATTAATTTCCTAGTGAAGATAGGCAAAAGGCAAAAGGCAGGAGGCAAGAGGTGGTTAGATATGTGTAATTAATTTTGCTTAGGTACTTAAATAACTAAATAACTAATTAACTTACATCTGATAACTAAATAATTAATTAACTTAAAACTTACATCTGATAACTGATAACTGATAACTGATAACTGATAACTGATAACTGATTAGCGTGCAGAGATTTGGAGCGTTTCCGGTTTGCTTAAATCGCCGGTAATAGTTAAACTGCGCCGATTAGCGTTGAGATGACGGACGATTTTATAGATAGCCTCAACTTGGTCACTAGCGCTGATTTTGGCCGCTAGAGTGGCTAAGTCGAGAGAAGTTCCCGTTTCCCGAACAACTTGCACGATTTTTCTTTGTAAATCCAGAATAGAAGCGGCGGCTTTTTTCCCTGCTTCTACCCCGGGTTGATGGTAGGCGTTAATATTAACTAAACTAGCATAGAAACTAACGGCCCGTTCGTAGAGGGCAATTAAAGCTCCTACCTGACGGGGAGTAACCTCTGGGATAGTGATAGTGATAGAGTGACGACTATTTTCGTATAAAGCTTGTCGAGTACCTTGCAGTAATCCTGAGAGAAAATCACCGGCAGTGGAGCCGGTTTCCACTTCCAGGGAATCTCCTTGTCGGTCTTTTAACACTTCAATAAAAGTAGCGAAGAAATTGGGAACACCTTCTCGTAATTGTTGGACGTAGGCGTGTTGGTCCGTGGAACCTTTGTTACCATAGACGGCGATCCCTTGGTACACCTTATTACCATCGAGGTCTTTTTCTTTACCGAGGGACTCCATCACCAATTGTTGCAGATAGCGGCTAAAGAGATAGAGACTGTCTTTGTAGGGCAGAATCACCATATCTTTCTCTCCCTTGCCCTTGCCCTCATGATACCAGGCTAGAGCCAGTAGGGCGCTAGGATTTTTTTTCAGGTTATGGACGCGGGTGGCGATGTCCATTTCTTTGGCCCCGGCTAACATTTCATCAATGTCGATACCCTGCAAAGCGGCCGGGAGAAGACCGACGGCGGATAGTTCTGATGTACGACCACCGACCCAATCCTGCATGGGGAAACGAGTTAGCCAATCTTGGGCGTATTTGTCCAGTTGGCTACCAGGCATAGTGACGGCGACCGCGTGTTGCGGAAAGTCTAAATCCAGTTTTTCGTAAGCGTTGCGGACCTCTAACATTCCGTTTCTCGCTTCGGGAGTGCCGCCGGATTTACTGGTGACGATAACCAGGGTGGTAGCTAAGGGTAAATGGGCTAGGGTGCGATCAATGCCTTTGGGGTCGGTATTATCAATAAAAGCAATCTCTAAGGGGGGATTAAGGGGGGATAGAGCCTCGGCAACGAATTGGGGACCCAAAGCAGACCCCCCGATGCCTACACAGAGAATATGGGTGAATTTTGACCGATTGGGCGGCTTAATCGCTCCGGAGTGAATTTTCTTGACAAATTCTTTGATCTGTGCTATGGGTTCGGTGATTTCGGCCCGCAATTCCTGGTTAGGAGCGAGTTCAGGAGCGCGCAGCCAGTAGTGGCCGACCATACGCTGTTCGTCGGGATTGGCGATCGCACCCTGTTCTAAAGCTGCCATATCTTGGAAAGCGCGCTCAAATTTTGCTTCTAGACCTTTGAGAAAAGCCTCATCGAAGGGAATCCGACTGACATCGAGATAAAGTTCTAGGTTAGGGTGATAGTATAACCAATCTTGGTAACGTTGCCAGAGTTGCAGATTATCCATAAAAAAAAGCGAAATTTTTGTTTAATTACTCGTTTAGGAGAGATAAGATTTTATCCTCTCCAATCATCATACAGGTAGTTTTAGACTAGAAGTTGACATCCTCGCCGCCGTAAAACGGACGGCGATTCCCAAACCTCACGATTTGGGTTTCTGCTTCTGTCCCGAAGGATTTTTCGCACCTGCCTTAACAGATTTACTCTGTTCTGGTCTTATGGTCGCTCTACAGACTGACACCGCAAGCC
>NZ_SFBZ01000326.1:0-6933 GCF_007095495.1 Microcystis sp. M_QC_C_20170808_M9Col
AATTAGGGGTCTCAAGCTCCCCCTAACGGCCACCGAGAAAACCTTCACCAGCTAAGTATTTTTACTCAAGTCTCTGGAGGGGGACAGCTTATGTGACACTTAGGGTGCGGAATGTGGGTTAAATACTTGTTTACAAACAGTTTCTCAAAGGGTAGTTTGTTGCAATGTCTTCATAATCCTATACGCAGATCGTCGTATTGTCTCTGAAATCGATTTTTGCGAATATTCAATTGGGTAGTGCACTTACGTAAAGGGCAGAGAAAAAGCGTAGTTCTGGAAGCCTGGCTGGGCAAAACCCCTAGAAATTGCCCTTATTCTCTATCCTTTAAGGAATAGGACTACCTTTAATTGAACGAAGTTTTTTGTGGAGAAATGACTATGGAAGGTCACAAGATTGTCTCATCAGAAACAAGCATGGAATATTCACAAGAGCAGCATAAAGAGACTTCCAGCGAAAATCAACTCCCGCCTCCTAAAGACGATATGGTGGCGGAGGATTTCAAAGGCATAACCGTTAGCGGTGAACTAGAAGCGGTAGCAGATTTTGACCCGTTGAGAGCGATGAAAGAATCTGGTGAATTACAGGAAGTACCTGTAACAGGAGATCTCGATGCGCTGCCGGATGCTGGAGCGTTAGAATTTGGACTGTCGGAGACGGTCTGTGGTCGTGATGATCGCGTCCGCATTACACCAGCAACGAATATTCCCTGGCGTTGGATTTGCGAACTCATCATTACCTTCGCCGATGGCGTTCAAGCGAGGGGAACAGGTTGGTTCATCGGTCCGCGAACAGTGATGACGGCAGGGCACTGTGTTTATAGCCATTCCAATGGCGGTTGGGCGCGCTCAATTGAAGTCATCCCAGGGATGGACGGAGCCAGTCGTCCTTTCGGTTCCCAAGTCGGCACCTCGTTCCGCAGTGTATTAGGCTGGACAAGGGATCAAAATCAAGAGTACGACTACGGAGCTATTATTCTCCCAAATTGCCAGCTAGGCAATCGAGTTGGCTGGTTTGGTTTCGCTGTCTTGTCAGACAGTTCGTTGCAAGGTTTAACAGTCAACAACTCTGGCTATCCTGGTGACAAACCATTTGGAACCCAGTGGTTTAACGCGGGGGCGATTAGTACTGTCAGACCGAGGAAGATCTACTACATGATAGATACCTACGGCGGTCAAAGTGGCAGTCCTGTCTGGCGACTCCTCAATGGTGAACGCCATGCAGTAGGAGTTCATGCCTACGGCGGTTGTCCCAACAGTGCCACTCGGATTACGACAGAAGTATTCAATAATATGTTGGCATGGCGGAATATTCCTTGCTAAAGTCAATAGCCAATCGTTAAAAGTCGGCTGCTAAATAAATCACTGACAAAGAAAGGTAGGGGCGTAACGGTACCGTGCCTCTACCACAGCGGTTCTCGGTCTGATCTGGTACATGACTAAGCCTGATATCCTTGCTGTACAAGGCTTCTACTATACTTCATTCGAGTGAAAACCGCTGTAACTGATACTCCTCATAGTTACAATGAAAACAACACTGATGTAATTGTGGCTATGCAGCCTGTTTTTTTCTGGAGCCGACTGTTATGACAAGTTGCGATCCGAATCAATCTATCTCGTCACCGAATAATGCTGTTCAGGAATCTAGTGAGAGGGCAACTAAGGAGATAATAACTATCGAAGGCAAGATCTCTGAGGTCATGGAAACCTGGCCTCTGCAATTGGTGGTGACGACACCAAAGGGGAATTATTATGTTGGGCTTCTCCTAGAAACCAAAATCACTCAGCAGGGACAAACGGTTGATGCACAGAAATTGATGCTTGGCGTGGAGGTGAAGCTCCAGGGTTACTCTTCTGTTGTCAATCAATTCGCTCTAACTGCTCAAGTGATTGAGATCAAATAGCAAAATGAAGAAATTGAGGGCTTTCAGAAACTGTTTGTAAATTAATGTAAAAAGCCCGCCAAGTCAAGATTTTGGCGATTTATAGAGCGAATGAACTAAAAGCTCAGGATCTTTGTCAAGTAAGGACTTTGGCGATTTTAATACTTGTTTACAAACAGTGCGATCGCAATCGCTGTAGGGTGCGTTCCCTAATGTGGCTCTTACTGCTCCACCAATCGATTTTTGGGGAACGCACCATGCACATTTATTGAAACTGTGGGTTTAAGTGCGATGCTGCTCTTGTGGGTTGAGTTCTGGATTGGCAACCTGTCACCGAGCAAACCCGACGATGTTGGAATGATTCTGATAGCTGACGGCTGATAGCCAAGGGTCAACAATGCTAGGATAAAGGCTTGAGTAGAGAACGATCGAGCGAAAGCCATGTCATCGACAGAAGTAAAAACCCCGCCCCCAGACAGCCCCACTTCCCACTACCCTATACCTTTTAAACAGAATTTAGTATAATTAACCCTGAATTGCTTTAGCTAATTGAACGTGAAGTTTATGACTGGCTTTAAAAGCCATGTAATGAGCGGTGGGAATAGTTCCCAGTAAACTCAAATCACCAATTAAGTCCAATAATTTATGTCTTGCTGGCTCATTATCAAAGCGTAAAGGAGGATTTAACCATTGATTTTGATCGCAGACTAAAGCATTTTCTAAACTGCCTCCTTTAATTAAACCAGCCTTTTGTAAATATTCAATTTGATCGGCAAAACCGAAAGTCCGGGCGGATGCGATCGCTTGACTAAAACTTTCTTGATTAGGACTCCAACTATACCATTGATTACCGATGGGTTTATAGGTAAAATCGATCCCGTAGGTAAAACGTAATTCAGGGGAAGGAATCGCCGCCACAAAAGCATCTCCTTCGTACAACCAAATCGGTTGAGAAATCGTTAAATCTGATGGAGAAAAAGAGTTATTTAAACCGGCATTTTCGATCGCTTCTACCCAGATTTTGGCCGAACCATCGAGGAGGGGAATTTCCGCACCATCCACCTCAATGCGAGCATCCTCTACCCCCAAAGCGGTTAAGGCCGCTAATAAATGCTCAACGGTTCTGACCTTGGCTTCTCCTTGTCCCAATTCCGTTGATAAAGTCGTTTGGTAAACCGAAGAAACTAGAGCGGGAATAATCGGTTGATTGGCTAGATCTCTGCGGACAAAATAACGTCCTTCCCCCGGATTTGCCCCACAGACGCGCACCCGGGTTATCTCCCCCGAATGTAGGCCAATTCCCGATAATTCAAATTGTTTAGCGATAGTAGAAACCATAATTATCAAGTAATAAAGTGAAAAGCTTATTAGTGGTTTTGGGGGTTGGGTTTTAGGGTTTTAGGGTGTTGGGGTTTTAGTTGAATTTCCCTATTTCCCCATTTCCCTAATCCCCCATCCCCAATAACTGATTAGAATCGTTCCCCGATACCGAAATGGAGACGAGAACTACCATCGACATTAAAACCGTAGTCAACCCGAATTTGGCCGACAGGAGATTGTACCCGAACACCTAAACCGTAACCGAGACCAGTACCGGGTAAATCCCGGACAATACCGGGTTGACCGGGGACATCACCTTGGGAACCAATAGTAGTGCCGAAATCGACAAATAACGCCCCCCCAATAATTGCTACTATGGGAAAACGATATTCGGCGGTGGCTTGGAAATAACTGCGACCGCTACCCACTTCTCCCTCGGCGTAACCCCGTACAGAGTTACTACCCCCAACGATAAAAGCATCGTAGGGGGGTAAATCGCCTAATACTGTCCCTGCTTGCACATTAAAAGCGAGGGATTGCTGACCTTTAAAAATATCGGTTTCAAAGAGATTAAAGGAATTAATAAACCGAACGGGGATAAAGTAACTGTAACTACCCCGAACACGAGTGCCGAAAATACTGCCAGAACCGACCGGAATAGTTTGTTCTAAACCTAGACGCAGGAAAGAACCACTGGTGGGCTGCAGGGGATTATCGCGAAAATCTCGAATAGCACCAATATTTAGAGAAAGTAGATCATCGATCCCAGAGGAACTAAAAGCCAGTTGTTGACTGCCAAAACCGTTGAGAGGTGCAGACAGGGGGGAGATGTCACCATTGGCATTTTGCACCTGTACCTGTTGATAGTTAAAGCCTAGGGAAACCACCCATTTTGGTTTCGTAAACACATCGGCGGCCAAAGGACGGACAAAAGTAATACCGCCACCCGTCCGGACGATACGGGGACTATCATTATCGTTAAGCGTCCGAATCGAGGAATTTTCCCCATCATAAACCAGAGAAATCGACTGTCGCCGGAAAACGTTCACCGTGTAGGAAGTGCGGAAATTATCCGTGGCAATCCAAGGATCGGAAAAACTCAGATCGAATAAAAATTCCCGTTCCCCTAACTGGACTTCTGCCCCTAAAGTTTGGTTATTACCGCCAAAATTGCGCTGTTGATAGCTAACAGTCCCGAATAAGCCCGCATTCGAGCTAATACCACCCCCAGCGGCTAGGGAACCGGTATTACCTTCCACCACATCGACGTTGACAATCACCTCCCTTGGGTCGCTGCCGGGAGAAAAAGACAGACGCACATCCTCGAATAAACCGAGACCGAAAACACGCTGTAAATCCTGTTGGGCCGTATTGCGGTTAAAAATATCCCCCGCTTTTAGGCGCATTTCCCTAGTAATGATAAATTCTCTAGTTTTACCCTTGACCGGTTCCTGTTCGACGTTAAAGTAGCGTACTTGAATTTTTTCGATTAAACCTTCGGAAATGACCAGAATCACCCGACCATCGGGAGTGACTTGCGGCGCACCGATTACCTGGGCCAGATCATAGCCGTTTTTGCTGTACCAGTCATTGATTTTTTTTACCCCCGCCTGTAATTCCCGCAAATTCAGGGTTTTGCCGTATTGACTAGCGAAAATTTCCTCGACCACCCCGGTAGGTAAAATCGATTTGTCCAGGGTTTCCGGGGCAATTTGAATCTGTACGCCCTGAAAAACGGGGTTAGCTTGCACCTCAAAGGTGACTCGCACCCCTAGAGGCGTATCTTGGGGAACTGCCCGCACATCGGCAAAAAAGCCCGTGGCAAAAACGGCGTTAATATCTTCTTGCAGTTGCGATCGAGTCGTGCTTCGTCCTGGTCGGGTGCGAATGGTATTATAAACTAGATTTTCTAATTCTCGATCGGCCCCCTGTACTACCACTTCGGCCACCAAAACTCGCGACTCCTCCGCCGGCACCGGTGGGGCTGTTGTGGGAGTTTCTGCGGGGCTTGGGGTTTCCGTCGGGGTTTCCGTCGGTGCTGCCACGGGTGGCGTAGTTTCTCCCGTCGCAGGAGGAGACTGTACTATCTGCTCGACGCGGGGAAAAACCGTTTCTTGCGGTTCTTCTTCGGCCATTACCGTCCCGTGAAATAATCCGAAAATAGCCAGCAGCAGGGCCAGCGAGGAATATCGCCCCGAAAAATTGAGATTTTTAAGCACTTCCACACACCCATTAACACCATTATGGTTTTGTTTGTTTTCTCTGCCCGAGAAATTTAACGAACGTTAAAACTCTAGCAGATTGCTTACTCTCAGTAAATCCCAGCTTGACCGGTGACTAAAGAGATACTGCATCAGGTCTGATATTGGTCAGCCGTCAGCATTAAGTTTTTATCTTGCCATATCTTAGCTTTTTCCGGTTTGGCTCTATCCCAATTCACCCTCTAGAATTATTGCCACCTCGGTGGGCGCACAATTAATTACATATCTTCCTAACTCACGAAAATTAAAAACAATTAAGTTTATTCTCCTGGGAATCCCCCACCTTTTGACACCAGCGCAGATGTCAACGTCTCATTTGTAATAACTGTACCAGTTGCGAGACCTGTTGGCGATTAAACATTTGCAGCAGGGTACTAGCTACTAATTCGGGTTCTAGGGTGATCAGGATTTGTGGTAATTTGGCGGTGGCTAATAACTGCAATTCTTGACTGACGGTGATTTCTTCCCCGCGACCCCATTCTAATAAATCACTAGCTTGTTTTAATTCTTTAATAATAACCGGGGCGAGAGTGCGGTAGGAATGTTTGGGGTTAGCCAGGGCTGATTGGGCATTTTTAACTAAATATTGCCACTTTTGCTGTTCTGAAGCCAATTGAGACAGAGGTAAAATTAATTTTTGTAATTGCTGACGGGAAGCACTGGTTTCTTCCTGTTTGAACAGTTGTAACATCTGTTTGAGGATATCTCTGACGCGGATGGAGATAGAAGACGCTGCCGCAATAGCTGGGGTAGATTTTCCTTGTACGAGAAGATAGTTAAGATGGGCCTGTAATTCGGCAAAAGTTGGTTCACCTTTTTTAACGATAGCGTTAGCTTCCTCGGCTTGCAAACCTAATGAACCCTGCAGCTTATCGATCAATATCTGAAGCAGATCATAACCCTTGAGGAACAAAGATTCTAATTTTTGATCCACTTGTATGGGATTTTCTTTCAGTATTTTGAAAGCATCCTCAAGACGGTGAGCAGTTTTTTGGATACTGCTATAACCTAACATGGCCGCCCCCCCCTTGATGGAATGGGCGGCACGAAACATCTCGTTCATCTGTTCAGTATTGTTCACGAGATTGCCTAAGTCTAAAATCCCCTGTTCCAAAGTTTCCAGGTGTTCTTTGGCTTCTTCGATGAAATAGCCGAGAATTTTCTGCGCGTTAGCGGAGTCCAAGGTCTTATCCCCCCTTATCACGATGCTGTCTAGGCCTAGATTGCCCAGTTTTTCAGGAAATATATCAGTTATGGGGCAATGGCTAGGAAAACTGGCCCAGACGGACACAAGCTAAGTTCAAAAGCCTGCCCACAAAGGTTCTCAGCTTCTCTTACTCAAAATAGATCTATCCCACATTCCGCACCCTGGTCGTTGAAATCAAAAGTTGCTCTAGCCCTTGTATAGTAAGACTTTTAGCGATTACTAAGAATTATGAAGTGTCACACTCTAGTCAGCGATCGCCCGCTTA
>NZ_SFBZ01000327.1:0-4990 GCF_007095495.1 Microcystis sp. M_QC_C_20170808_M9Col
GGACTTAGAGTCTATTCAAAAGCAAAAAAGCTATTTAGGCAAGAGAATTAAAAGAGGACTATTCAGAAGCTCGTCGGGTTATTTCTATGGAGCAGATATTAATGGTTCCTTAAATATTGGAAGAAAGGTAGTCGGAGAGGCCGCCTTTAGCGGGAATCCGATAGAGAGGTTCGTAGTTAACCCAGTACGGGTCAAAGCGTACAAAGCTAATTCTAGATTCAATATTTGCGTACAGAATTAGTAACTATAGAATTAGGTTAATTTAACGCGATGTGCAACTAAAAACGACAGAATCAGGGTTCCAGAGGATACTTTATCTCTGCTGATTTCTGAAAGCCTTGTTGTAAATCAAGACTAAAAATATAGTTGCACACCGAGTTTAATTTAGCTTTTTCCCCTTAAACTAAAACCGACAAAGACGTAGTTTAAAGCGTTTCGGTATCCCCAAACCTCAAGGAATTGATAACGCTGCCATCCTTTCACCGAGCCAGCCTGAAAAGCTCTTAGGGTATATAGTTGGTTAGCCCAGTTGTGATCGTTTGGTGTAGCATGGTGAACACAGTGCGCCCCTAGGCTAACTGGAAGGATGGTCAGCCGGATAAAGACTGCTCCTACTAATTCCGTGGACCATTTTAACCACTCTAACCAGTGGTCTGAGCGCGGGGGGTAAGCACCCAAATATAGGGCAAAAGATTTACCAATTACCTGAGATTTAGCTCCCTCATTCTCATCGGCTTCATAGGCCCAATTATGCTCCGGTAGCTGTTGCAAGAGTGCGGCTGCATAGGTTCCGAGTTGGGTAAATACCGCCCAGAGTAAGCAGATTAAACAAGAATGGGTTAAACCCGCACAAACAGAGGCCAAGAAAAGCACAATCAGGGTAGCTATTTGATAGTTAATGGGAGCTTTAAGGAGATTAGTCAGACGAGCAAGGAAGGTTTCTCCGTAAAACTTGGGAGAGAGTAATAACTTGCCCAAATTTTGCCAATAGAAGGCCTCTTCTTGGGCAAATTCAAAACCTAACTCTTCTACTAGGTAGGGGGTATTCCCCTTGTCATTCATGGTAGCTAGGTTTTTCGGCGGGTGGTGAATTAATAGGTGATCTTTTTTGAACAATGGAAAGGGCTTTTTCCCGGTAATTAAGGTAAGTAAACAACCTAAAAGATGGTTATAAGTGGGATATTGAGGGAAAAAAGCATTATGGGCGCAAAAGTGGGCTATTTCCTGCAATTGAGCCGCTCCAGCTACGGATAACACCCATACTAGGGGGATTAATTGCCAGTGGCTAAGAGCGATCGCTAATCCTCCTATATACTGGAGTATGCCATAGAGTAATTCTAAGGAGGGGGTGCTTTTCCAGAGAGGGGGGGTAAGGTAGTAGCCTGTTAGCCAGTCAAAGAAAGCTTGTACGAGACGATTATCGCTGAGTTGGAGCATCCCTAGGCGTGGATTATCCCTTAAAGCCGATGCTTGTGTTGGGGTGGGTTTTTTGAGTATCATGACAGTAGAAAATAAGTTGTACTGTCCTGAAAATGGTTAAATAACCAAATTCAGGCGGTTTTACTAGCTGTGCAGCTGTTCGATTTCTCGGTAGTGCTGGACTAATTGCCCATCACTAAAAAACGGCTTTGGAGAGATTTCTATCTCGATGGCGAGATTAATTACCCAAGCTTCTTTGGGTACATACCCCAAGCGATTTTTTAGCCTCTGGGTTAGTGATTTAATCTGGTAGTTTGAGATGTACATAAGCTCTGAATTAGACTACACTTTTAGCTTATTTCTAGCCCTTTTAATTGTCGAGGTAGTTTTTGTAGCATTTAGTAGTCAATTTGCCAAAGTATCATTAAGTAGCTAAAAGTAGCATTTTGTGAATTGTATTCTTAAAAGGAGAACCACAAGTACAAATGGGAAATAGAAAACCTAAGTCTAAAAAACCAAGTGATCTGAATGAATCAGATTTTTTGGGCATTGTAATGCAGTTAGTTATAAAAGTAGATAATAAGGGATTATCTGATATACAAAAAATCTTAGTAAATGGATTTCGTCAAGGTTTAACTTATGATGAGATAGCAGAGAAAAATTACTTAAATTCAGAAAATCTTAGGAAAGAAGCAAATAAAAAATTATTTCCCTTGATTTCTAAAGCTCTCACAGAAGCTATGAAAACGCCTATAAAAGTTCAAAAGACCAATTTTATTACATTAATTGAGCATTGGAATGCTATCGATAACAAGGGTATCGGTTCTTCGTTACTTAGTATGGTTCGATAGGGGGGCATAAATCGACTAAATCCTTATCTGGCAAGAGACTTAATTGATTAGTTCGCTCTAGATCAAAAATAATTGACAAAAATCGCCAGTATCTCTGTAGAAAATAGTTTTGTTAAAAGCAAGACAAAAATTAATATATTTACAGAGCTTAAAAATAAATTGTCTGGACAACAACAATCAGAACTGAATCGGATCATAAAGTCTTACTTGCCAGATAATGACAATGCTAATTTTGAAAAAATCATCGATAAAATCATAAATATTCGAGATGATAAAGATTTATTAAGAATACTTTTTAGACTTACTCAAGATAGCAGAATTAATAGCGACACTCGCTCATACATTGAACAAACAATACAGGAGTTAAAGAAACTATTAAATATTACTGACACAGATTACAATGCTTGGACAGCAGAGATAACAGAAATTAATCCAGAACCTGACAATCGAGAAAATATTAACAACTATCTATGTATCAAAATAGAGGAGAGTAAAAGTCAAGTAAATACTTCCCCTGAATATAAATTTGCTGCGTGGTTTCTACAGTTAAATATATCTCAAAGTCAAGGAAATAATTATATACCTCTTCCTGTAGATAGTAGCGTTAGCAAAGATGTTTATACCCAAAAAGATATAACGAACATTTTAACAAAAATTATTGAAGATTGTCATGAGCGAGGAGGTGCAAACTTAAATATTGAATTTTTCACCAATGGTAAGCTACTATATACTAACTTTGAATCTTGGGAATACAATTGCTTTGATAGCCTAACTCAACTTAAGAGAGTATATTTTGTTAATGTTCGCTCTCTTATGAGATTGGAGAATAGATATCGGAATCAACCAGTTTATCAACAGTGGAAAAGTAGATGGGAAAGCTTAAAAAAAACTTCTATAGATACACAAACAGTTAATAACAGCGAGTCCTATTTGTGCCAAGAAACAACTCTATGGAGCAATCTTTGCGCCTCAACTCAAGAGGATTTAGAGCAATTCTTTAAAAGAAGCTTAAAATATGGCATACCTTTAGCCGTTGGGTCGCGCTGTCATGCTCAGGAAGCAATTCACAGAACACAAATTAATACACTCTTACAGGGTATTCAAATCAATCAATTGTCCACAAAAGTTCAAGAGGTGAGGCGACAATCACCAGATAATTTAGAAGATGAACCAGAACATCTAGGACATCATCTATTATGCTTTTTAGAAGACCCTAATCGGATGCCCCCCTTCCACTACTTAACATCTCAGCACCTAGGTTAACTAACTATGAGTTCATGGAAAATCTTTCAAGGCAATCATGAAAAACGCTCAAGGGATAAGATTACTTGGCCAGAAATCCCACCTTGGCGAAGCTTCGCCACCAACAAATCCGAGGAGCGGGGAAAACAACTCATAGTTAACCCTAAAACCATCGAAACCGTAAACGCAGCCATTCACCTACGCCGGCCTATTTTAGTCACAGGGAAACCGGGTACAGGGAAAACCTCCCTAGCCTACGCAATCGCCTACGAATTAGACTTAGGAGAAGTATTAGTCTGGCCAATTAATACCCGCACCACCCTACAAGAGGGATTATACTACTACGACGCGATCGCACGTTTGCAAGATTACCAATTAGAAGAAAAAAAAGACATAGGGCAGTATATCCGCTTGGGTCCCTTGGGGACAGCCCTCTGTCCGAGAAATTATCCCCGGGTACTGCTTATCGATGAGATAGATAAAAGTGACATCGACCTACCCAACGACCTCTTAAACCTTTTTGAAGAGGGAAGATTTGAAATCACCGAACTTTCCCGACTCGCGAAAGATACCGAAAACGAACCAATACCAGTACAAACCCATGACGGTGAATGGGAATCCATCCCCCAAGGTAAGGTAAGCTGCCAACAGTTCCCCATAGTGATTATGACGAGCAACGGCGAGAGGGATTTTCCCCTACCCTTTAAACGTAGATGTCTGCTCTTAGAAATTCCCGACCCCACCCCAGAGGAACTAAAAAAGATAGTAAAAAGCCATTTTGATTATAAAGAAGCCAGTCCCGAAAGTAAAAAAATAGAAGCAGCGATCGCAGAATATGTTAAAAAACGAGAAAAAGGGGAACTAGCAACAGACCAGCTTTTAAACGCCGTCTTTTTGAGCATGGGCCAAGATAAACCCACAGGTGCAGAATTAAAGTCCCTTACCAACCTACTATTTACCTATCTCACCGACACAGGCAATACATGACCCAAACCCTTCCCACACCAGAACTGATTGATAAATTTATCACCTTTGTCAAGGGCAGGGGATGGGACCTAGACAGTTACCAGATAGCTGATAGTTTATGGTGGTATGTTCTCACCCAAGAAGAGGAAGGAAAACCCCAAACCCCTACAGAGCCTAGGGAAGAAAAGAAAGAAACCCCTCCCGCTAAAAACCCCCCCCGGGAGAGTAAAAACGAAACCCAAGAGCCAGCAGCCCCATCCGATGAAGTTCCCTTAATACGCGAGACAGAAGCACAAAAACAGCCTGAGAAGATAGGCGCAGACACCCTACCCATTAGCATCCCCGATGCCAAATTCTGGCGAGAAACCCTAAAATTAGGGCGGGCAGTGCGTCCCCTCATCGAAAATTTGGGTCTGAAACCCCGTCGTTCTACGACGGCTTTACTGTTAAATATTAGCACATTTACGAAATATATGCTAAAATGTGAGGTATGGAAAAAGCCTATTCGTTTC
>NZ_SFBZ01000328.1:0-3762 GCF_007095495.1 Microcystis sp. M_QC_C_20170808_M9Col
TATTGCGGTGATTCGTTGGGAGAATTTGCCAAGAGATCTAGATGGAGAAATGGCCGATCAATTTTTACGTTATCCCGATTGGATTATTGAAATTATGTCTCCTGAACAATCTGTTACCTTAGGGATGGAAAAGATTATTTTCTGTTTACAACAAGGAACAGAATTAGGTTGGTTGATTGATCCTTCAGCAAAGTCAGTCACCGTTTTTCAAACAGGATTACCGAAAGTACATATTGCAACTGAAGGAAATAATGAGCCTTTAGCAGTGATTAAAGGATTAGAACGTTGGTCAATATCAGCAGTGGATATTTTTGCTTGGCTAAAGGTTTAATTTGTTATGTCAGCATCGTTTGGTTTATCAGTTTATTCCAGAAGAGTAAAGTTGTCAAAGTTATACGGATGTGGACTCATTATGAATAACCCCTATTATTTATTTTACACTGGTAACATTAATGATTGATTTGGATTGTAAAAATTAGGAACATGAAAAGCTTATGGTATAAGACTTTTGCCTTCCGCAAAGCGGTATAAATCCCCTCAAGATAACATAAAAATACGATATAAATACCACCTCAACTGACTGAATGAAGGGGGCATTTATGGTATTTTTAGAAGCAAATTAGCCTACTTTTGTGGTTTCTTTTTCGGTGGATTGGGAGGGTTCTAGTTTGCGCTTGAGGGTTGAAGCTGCGCCGAGGGTGCCAAGAGCAAGTAGGCTGAGGGTGGAGTTGGGTTCAGGAACTTTTGCGCTTTTAAAATCAGTAATTTTAAAAACAGTAGTTTTATCACTTCCTGTCGTTGCGGGGGTTATTCCACTTGTAGTCATACCAGTTCCAGTTGTAAAATCAAAAAAACCAGCGGATGATCCCGTTCCATCTAATTCTCCTTTAAACTCTATTCTTTCAACTTTCCATGTTGTTGGATTAAGTATAGTTTTGTCGGTAAGAGGTATTTTTTTAGACATCCAAGGCATACCACTGTTTCGATAATTGCCGAACTCTTTATCAGCATCTTTACAATCACTACCTGCCCATGTAAATTTAATAAAACTCTGGCTAGCATTAAATGGATCTTTCTTTATACTAAACTCAGAATTTATTGTTACCATATGAGGACTTCCAGGTTCGGCTTTACATTTTGGGTCTTCCTTAAGGTATGTTGAGTTTCCCATAAAACTAAAAGAACCCGCTAAAGTCAAAGCATTGACAGGTTTTGAAATAACAATTGACAGAGCAGATGTTATAGTCAGGGTAACAGAAATATTAATTAAGCAGGCTTTCATTGTTACTTCTTCCTAATATTAAGACTAAGGTGGGTTGGGAGGATTTCAGTTTGCGATTGAGGGTTGAGGTTGCTCTTAGTGTGCCAATGGCAAAAAGACCTAGTGGTAAATGAAGAGGCAATTGTTAGAGCATATTAGTCACTGAGATAGTAGTGCGATCGCCCCCCTCGCAGCCAGATCAAGCAACAGCCCAACCCAACCCCAATGGCAGACAACAAAACGATACACACTCCCCCCCCACAAAAGTATCAAAAGCTACAATTTAATAAATCTTTACATTCCTTTCCCTAGCTTAGGGATTGACAGGGGAAGATTCCCTCGCACTAACCAGCTGATAGACTAGGGATACCAGCTTTCATTTTGGAGTGAGAGAGTGGTTAAGTTAACCGATTCCCAAATTGATCAAGAAATTGGCAATATTGTCAGTCAATTCCAGCTTTATCAATGTTATGAATGTGCTAGAGCAGTAATGCAGTGGCTAACAGACAACGAAATTGAGGGGAAAGTGATCGAACTGAAAACGCGCTATCATGACGAAGATTATATCATTAGCGATCGCATAGGGAATGATCAATCAATTACGATCAATGGAAAACATTATGGGGTAGAAGTAAGGGGAAGAGTATTTGATAATCTGTCTCCTCAAGGGATGACACGAGATGATTGGCTGAAAGATTTTCATTGCCAAAGTGAAGAGTTTATAATTACTGAAGCAGGAGAAGGGTAAAGATGGAAGTAAAAGGCGGATTATTTGAGATTTTGTCTAAGATTAAAGCTAGACCTGGACTGTATATTGGTCGTCCTTCCCTGTCGGATTTGTTTATGTTTTTAGTGGGTTATAAAACTGCTAGACGGGAGTTAGGAATTGAACCGACAGCCGAAGAAATCAGATTCTATCAAGAGTTTCATCAGTTTGTTGAAAACAAATACAATCTTCATACATCTAATGCTTGGGCTAAAATTATCCTGCTCTATTGCCCCGATGAAAAGCAGGGATTTGAGCGTTTTTTTCAGTTACTAGGGGAGTTTCAACAACTTGGCAGTCAGGAAATTCCTGCCGATGGGATTGAGGATAAAGAGATTATTATAAGTCGTGTCAGCTAGTGCGATCGCAAATCTCATATCTCAGGTCAAACAACAGCCCAACCCAACGCCAAGAACGGACAGCAAAACAACACACACTACCGCACTAAAAACTGTATTCTAAGCTACAATTTAATAAATATTTTACAAATCTTTACATTTCCCTCCCAATCTCTATAAAGAAAACCCAGAACCAGAATAAACAATCCCCAGAAGACGAGACAGAGAGACCCGATCCGACTTCAGTAGTGCAATCGCAGCATCCGTAACTTGTCCCCTCACCTCTGAAAACCCATGCTATCCTTGAGGTATTGCCCCAAAATCCTCAAATCAAATCGTGATGAACAATGCTGGCCTAGATACCAATTCTCCTTTGTTGCAAACCCTTCAGACATTACCTGTCCAACAACAACAAGAAATTCTCGATTTTTTGGAATCTATAGTCAATCAACACCATCAAACCCAAATAACCCAAACAGGTAGAATTGCAGGATTATATCAAGGTCAAGGCTGGATCAGCGATGACTTTAACGAACCCCTAACCGATGAACTCTTGCCTCCAACTTAACCCATGCAACTTTTATTAGATACCCATAGCTTTATTTGGTGGTCAATTAACTCAGAAAAACTATCACTAACCGTGCAGGATTTGTTATTTGATCGAAATAATCGCTTGTTTTTAAGCGTTGCTAGTGTCTGGGAAATGCAAATAAAACTGCAACTGGGAAAATTACAACTTAACCCATCTTTACAGGAATTAATTAAAAATCAAATAACCATTAATAATCTAGAAATACTTTCTATTGATCTAGCTCATATCTGGACACTAGCAACCCTTATCCACTATCATAAAGACCCCTTTGATCGACTTTTAATATCCCAATCAATAACCGAAATTATGCCTATTCTGAGCATTGATGAGATATTTGACCGTTACCCCGTTCAAAGAATTTGGTAAATTTCCCAAAATGTCAGGCGATCGCATCCTTCGCAGCCAGGTCAAGCAGCACCCCCACCCAACGTCAAAGGCAGACAACAGGAGGATACACATCTCAAAAAAACAACTGTATCCTAAGCTACAATTTAATAAATCTTTACATTCTTCTCCCTAACTAGCGATTCACAGGGGAAGATTCCCTCGCAATAACTAGCTGATAGACTAGGGATACCAGCTTTGATCAAGGCATCAGCATGACTACCAACGTAGCGAAAACTCAATGGCAGTATTTAGAGAAACGTCCTCATTCCTGGCGACAGCAACTATACATTAAAAGTAGGAAGCTGACAGCTTTCACTGTTTGGTCAGATGCGATCGCCAACAAAATGACTCCTGAAGAAGTCGCCGACAGCAAAGAATTACCCTTAGCCGCCGTTCTCGAAGCAATTGAATACTGCCA
>NZ_SFBZ01000329.1:0-5239 GCF_007095495.1 Microcystis sp. M_QC_C_20170808_M9Col
AAGCTGGCGATCGCTGACTAGAGTGTGACACTTCATAATTCTTAGTAATCGCTAAAAGTCTTACTATACAAGGGCTAGAGCAACTTTTGATTTCAACGACCAGGGTGCGGAATGTGGGCGGTATTGACTTTGGCAGAGGTAGCGGAAGTAGAACCGATCGCCTTCCAAGTGATCGTACCCAGGTTAAATCCTGCCGTTGTTAATTGCGTAGCAAGAGCGCTTCCTGTTACCTGACTGGTAACAAAGTTATTGTAGTCGTTGATGTTGGTGCTTGTTGCATTCCGTGTGCCGTCAGTGACAAACACCAAGCGAAACTGGTCGCCCGGATTCAAGCCGGGGGGTACGACCACCAAAGCAGCTTGTGCCGCACTGGTTCCCAGAGTTGCCAGGGCAACCCCGGCGGAGACAATGCCGAGTTGTAATTTCATAACAAAGGGTTAATGGTAATTGATTTGAGTGCGTGACATTTAGATTTGGGTTAAGCGATAGGGCAACCCAAAACAATGACAAGCGAATGCTCAAAGACAAAATACACACTTCCCCCCCCGCGTTGTATCAAAAGCTACAATTTAATAAATATTTACATTTCTTTCCCCTAGGGCTTGCGCCCCTTGTATATTGGAGAAGTGGTAGGGTGTCAGCCTTTTCTTCGAGAGGATTTGCTGATCACCAGAACCCCAAGAGAGCCATCTGATCACTTATAAACTGTTGACTATCCAAATTACTCGTTGAGACTGCATTAGAGGTAAATATTTCATGAGCCAAACCATCACACCTTCTTCCTTAAAAGCTAGTTTAGCCCCCAATCCCACTAGAGCAGCAACGGTGGACGATGGGGGAAATGTGCTAGGGGAATTTCTGCAAGAAACTCTGGCCATGACTAAACGTCTGTTCATCCAATTACAACGTCGTCCTTCAACCCTAATCGCGGGGGTAATTCAGCCCTTTATGTGGCTGATTTTATTTGGGGCATTGTTTTATAAGGCTCCCCAGGGTCTATTCGGCAACGATCTCAGTTATGCTAAATTTCTCGCCCCCGGGGTGATTGTCTTTACCGCTTTTTCTGGGGCCTTAAATGCTGGTTTGCCGGTAATGTTCGATCGAGAATTTGGCTTCCTTAACCGTCTCTTGGTAGCGCCTTTAACCACTCGTTACTCGATCGTGGCCGCTTCTACCATCTATATTATCGCTCTCAGTTTCATCCAAACCGCCTCGATCGTGGCCGCTAGTGCCTTTTTAGGGGCAGGATTGCCCAGTTTAGCCGGATTAGGTGCGATCGCTTTGATTGTTTTCCTAATAGTTTTGGGGATGACTGCCTTAAGTCTCAGTTTAACCTTTGCTCTGCCCGGACATATCGAATTAATCGCCGTCATTTTCGTCACCAATTTACCGCTTTTATTTGCCAGTACCGCCCTCGCTCCCTTAAACTTTATGGCAGATTGGTTACAAGTAATCGCTAGTCTCAACCCTCTCACCTATGCGATCGAACCGATCCGTTATATTTATTTCAATCAGCACTGGTCTTTTGATAGCATAGTCTTACAAACCCCTTGGCTTGACCTCAATTTCTTGACAGTTTTAGGCCTACTCTTAGCTTTTGATCTGCTAATCCTTTTAGCAATTCAGCCCTTACTTCGTCGTCGTTTTGCTTAAATCAGTTATCAGTTATCAGTTACCAGTTATCAGTTTACTGTTCACTGAAAAGCCTACAACTTTCTCACCACCAAAAACTAGACAATTTTCTGAGGAGTTAGTCAGATTATGAATACTCAAAAAATGTTAATCAAATCGTCTTTATTCCTAGCTACTATTTTATTAGTCGGGGCTGATTTTAATCGGCAAGTGTTAGCTCAAAGCTTGAACCCCAGTCAGCCGGATTATCAAAAAAATGAACGTAGTTCCGATGGCAGGGATGATCTCGGTGGTTTTAATCCTTTAGACTTGATTCATAATAGTAATTTTCGTCGTAGCCGGGACGGATCGGAATTTCAGGAAGACACCCTCAATAATATCAACGAAGCGGCCGAGGAGTTTAAACGCAAACAAAGAGAACAACTAGAAAATCTGCAAAATCCTGCCCCAGAAACCAAATAAAACCCTTTTTTTTGAGTAGCTAGACACAATTAATTGCACATAAGTAGGTAGGTATTGAAAACTTTCAGATGCCCCCCTTATTAAGGGTAGATCCCCCCGCCTATCGGCACCCCCCTTATCAAGGGGGGCAGGGGGGATCGAACCTAAAATCCATTTTTAATTTAATTATAACCAGCTACATATCTAATACTAAATCTGGTTATTAAAAACTGATTATCTATTGCTCCTTTTGCCTATTGCCTATTGCCTTTTGCCTGTCCTCATAAGTAGCCTATACTCAACGGATTTAGTATAACTACCTCTTACCCCCCCAATCCCCCCGACATCGGGGCGGCTTACCTATTGCCTTTTGCCTCTTGCCTCTTGCCTATCCTAACCAGGAGGTTGATTTTGTTCAATGCCCTAGTATATATGATCGCTAAGGGCAGATGATCTGAGAAAGACCGATAACTGAAGAGCATTGGGGGGTTTATCTTACACGAATTTATATTAAACTTAGGATTGGTTTATTGAATTATCGTCTTATTAAAACTGTGGAAGTAATGGAAATCGGGCAAAAAGTCAAGGTCTGTCGCTTAAGAGACCGCGTTAACTCGGATGTAGCGGGTAAATTGGGTAAAGTGGGTGTCATCAAAAATTTTAAGATGACCGATGGCAGCGGTGTTGGTGCTGTTGTCCAGTTCGATGATAAGACCGCTACTTGGTTTTTTGAGGATGAACTCAAACTCATCTAAATACAACGCTTAGGAATTAATTATGTCCTTAATTTTGACCTTTTTGGGCAAGGGGGGCAGCGGTCGCAGTACGATAGCGATCGCTTCGGCGAAGAAAATGGCTGGTCTGGGGTCAAAAGTTCTCTTGATCGGTCAAGATTCCGGTCCTGCTTGGGGATTACTCCTCAAGGCCTCCCCTAGCTCCTCCATTACGGAAATTGCCCCCAATCTCTCGGTTGTGCAGCCTAGTAGTACACAGTTACTAGAAAAAAGTTGGGAAGAAGTCAAGGAACTGGAAAAGCAGTATTTGCGTTCTCCCACCTTGAAAAATGTTTATGGTCAAGAGTTGGGCATTTTACCCGGAATGGATCAAGCTCTAGCTTTAAATTTCCTGCGGGAACAGGATAAAAGCGGAAATTACGATGTCATCATCTACGACGGCAGCGGAGATATCAACAGTCTGAGAATGTTGGGGATTCCAGAGGTAGGTGGCTGGTATTTACGGCGTTTTCGGCAGGTTTTCAGTGATTCCGAGATTGGTCGCACCCTTTCTCCCTTTTTCCAACCGATCGCCGCTGCCGTGCTGAATTTCTCCTTTAATCCCGATGGTTTGGGGAAGAAGGCCGATAATAACATTTTAGACGAGGGACGCTCGGCTTTAGCCGATCCTCGGCGGGTTTTAGCCTATCTAGTCACCAATGATGATCCACTTGCGATCGCAGATGCCAAATATCTTTGGGGTGGGGCGCAGCAAATCGGTTTAAATGTGGGGGGAGTGATTTTTAATCGCTGTCAGAGTGCTACGGAGGATTTTGCCCCGCTGCCGGCTGCGATTTTACCCGACCGTCAAGGAGAAGATTGGCAGGAATTAATCGCCGAGTTACCCAATTTTCTCACGGTGCAGCCGCCCAAACCGTTAATAATCGATACGGCAGCCGGTCAGGTCAAGGTTTATTTACCCGGATTCGAGAAAAAACAGGTAAAACTGACGCAATCGGGTCCAGAATTAACCATCGAAGCCGGGGATCAACGGCGTAATATTGATGTACCACCGCCTCTAACCGGACGAGCGGTAAAAGGGGCCAAATTCCAAGACGGTTACTTAATTATTTCTTTTTAAGGGATTATGTCGAACACCGAGATAGAAAACAAGGATAATCGAGGCGCAAAAACTCGCCAGTTATTGGGCATGAAAGGGGCCTCATCGGCAGAAACCTCCCTCTGGAAAATCCGCTTACAATTGATGAAGCCGATCACTTGGATTCCCCTAATTTGGGGGGTTGTCTGTGGGGCTGCTTCATCGGGGAATTATACTTGGTCTTTAGAAGATGTCTTAAAAGCGGCCACCTGTATGTTACTTTCCGGTCCATTGATGACCGGTTATACCCAAACTTTAAATGATTTTTACGATCGAGAAATCGATGCAATTAATGAACCCTATCGTCCGATTCCTTCGGGGGTGATTTCTATTCCGCAAGTAGTCGGCCAGATTTTGGTTTTATTAGCGGCTGGGTTAGGAATAGCTTATCTTCTCGATCGCTGGGCCGGTCATGATTTCCCGATCATGCTCTGTTTAACCCTATTTGGTTCTTTTATCGCCTATATTTATTCAGCGCCGCCTTTAAAATTAAAACAAAATGGTTGGCTGGGAAATTATGCCCTCGGTGCTAGTTATATAGCATTACCTTGGTGGGCAGGTCACGCCCTTTTTGGTCAGTTAAATGGGACAATTATGATCCTAACCCTCATCTATAGTCTGGCGGGTTTAGGCATTGCTGTAGTTAACGACTTTAAAAGTGTGGAAGGTGACGAAAAATTAGGCTTAAAATCCTTGCCAGTTATGTTTGGAATTACCACCTCGGCTTGGATTTGCGTGATTATGATCGATGTTTTTCAAGCAGGAATTGCGGGCTATCTCATTAGTATTCATCAGAATCTTTATGCCGCTATTTTACTGTTATTAATTATCCCTCAGATTACTTTCCAAGATATGTATTTTCTGCGAGATCCGCTCAAAAATGATGTCAAATATCAAGCCAGCGCCCAGCCTTTTCTAGTGTTAGGAATGTTGGTGACAGGTTTGGCTTTAGGTCAGGGGATACTCTAAAAGATTGTAATTAATAAAAACAGGAAATATCCAGTTTATGGGACATTATCGCCTTGAATTGGGCTTCTGTTTACGGTAACTTGATCAGTCAAGAGGGGTGAAAATAGATTTTCGGTTCGATCCCCCCTTAATCCCCCCTTGATAAGGGGGGTGCCGATCCCGCCTTGATAAGGAGGGTATCTGACAATTTTTAATACCTACCTACTTAGGGTTTGCTGAAAAAGTTTTTCCTGGGGGCAGGGTGTGGGGTGTGGGGTGTGGGGTGTGGGGTTTTACCAGTTTTGAGGTGGCCAATTACCTAATTTTCAGGGAAAAAGTGCCTAAA
>NZ_SFBZ01000033.1:0-7133 GCF_007095495.1 Microcystis sp. M_QC_C_20170808_M9Col
GGTAAAATCCCTGAACTTTTTCCCTGAAAATTAGGTAATTGACCAGATGAAAATCGCTAAAACCCCACACCCTACACCCCACACCCCACACCCTGCCCCCAGGAAAACCTTTTTCAGCAAACCCTACTTAACTGGGTTTACAGCGATCGCAAAGTCCAAAAAATTCGAGAGTGTGGTAATAAACCTTGAATTGGTGTGATTTTTCGAGTTTTTCTTCCAATTCGTGAACGGGACACTCATTAAAGACGATAGACCGACCGCAATGAATACAGGTAAGATGGTGTTGATCCTGCTGAACGGAACTGTAGAGGGATTCTCCTGTGGCTAGGGTTCTCACCTGCACTGCGCCCTGTAGTTTTAGGGATTCTAGGGCGCGGTAAACAGTGGCTAACCCCATATTTTGGTCACGCTGACGGAGTTCCACAAACAATTCTTGAGCGGATACTGCCCGATTTAAGGTTTTGAGTAAGTGGATAATGCGCTCTTGCGATCGGGTGCGTTGGGATTTCATATCAAAAAGGTCAGCGATCAAAGTTAATTCTATGCCAAAAAATTATCAGTGCTGTATTTATGTTACCCTGCGCCCCTCGGTGCTCGATCCGGCGGGTACGGCGGTAGAGTCGGGATTAAAGCAATTAGGTTATGATACTGTGGCCGGGGTGCGAATTGGTAAGTATATTGAGCTTACCGTGACAGCAGCGGACGAAACCAGCGCTCGCGCTCAATTGGCTCAAATGTGCGATCAACTATTGGCTAATCCTGTAATTGAAAATTATCGCTTTGATTTGCATTGTCAGGAGATAGGGGATAGGGATTAGGGGATAGGGAAATGCGGAAATGGGGGATTAGGGGATAGGGAAATGGGAGAATGGGGAAATTCAACTAATACCCTAACACCCTAACACCCATCTGATGAGAGCTTTTTGCAAAATGAATTAACCAAGTTAAAAATTATGAAGTTTGGGATTATTGTTTTCCCTGGATCGAATTGCGATCGAGATGTGGCAACGGTGACGGAGGGGATTTTTCAGCAACCTACCCGCTATGTTTGGCATCAAGAGACGGATTTAGCGGATTTGGATGTGATCGTGGTGCCGGGGGGATTTAGTTACGGCGATTATTTGCGCTGTGGTGCGATCGCTCGGTTTTCGCCAGCGATGAAAACTGTCCGAGAAGAAGCCGAAAAAGGTAAATTAGTTTTAGGCATCTGTAACGGTTTTCAGGTATTAACGGAAATTGGGCTGCTACCCGGTGCGTTAATTCGTAATCGCGACTTACATTTTATCTGCGATCGAGTGCCGGTAAAAGTGGAAAATAATCGATCTGTCTGGACGCGAGGTTATCAACCGCAACAGGTGCTTAATTTGCCGATTGCCCACGGGGAAGGGCGTTATTATGCCGCAGAAGATACGTTAAAATCTCTGGAGGATAACGGACAAATTCTCTTTCGTTACTGTACTCCCACAGGAGAGGCAAATGAGTCGGGAAATCCTAACGGTTCGTTAAATAATATTGCAGGAATTACCAATAAAGCAGGAAATGTGCTAGGAATGATGCCTCATCCCGAACGCGCCGCCGATCGGATGCTCAATTTGACCGATGGGAGTCTGTTATTTCAGGAGTTGATCAATTGTTGTTGACTAGACCTCTTGTAAAAATCAAAAATTGTTGTTAGGGTCAGTAGCCGGTCGTCAGTAGTCAGGAGAATTAAAAATGAATAATAATCAATTAAATGGTCTATTTACCGACTTTAGGCAATTCAATCCTTATTTTTGCCCTTTTTCAACCCTCAAGTAGTTGAGTTTTTGGGGTTTTGGGGTTTTAGTTGAAATTTCCCTGATAACTGATAACTGATAACTGATAACTGATAACTGATAATCCTGTGGCTGTTTTAAAAGATAATCGGGCTACCGTCCAAAAAGTTCTCTGGATCACCCTACTGCTGAACATTTTGGTTATGGCGATCAAAGCGGGGGTGGGTTTGAGAATTGGTGCTTTAAGTCTGCAAGCGGATGCTCTCCATAGTGTCACCGATAGTGCCAATAATGTCTTGGGATTAGTAGCGATGAGGTTTTCCTCTCCCTATCCCGATCGAGATCATCCCTACGGACATCTGAAATACGAAGCGATCGGAGCTTTAGCGATCGCCGCATTTTTGGGGATTGCCTGTTTTGAAATCTTGCAAGGGGGGATCATGCGTATTATCAAAGGAGGAAAACCCGTCGAGATTGCAGGTCCTGAATTATGGCTATTAATTATCGTTTTAGGGGTGAATATTTTTGTCACCTATTATGAAAGATCGGTGGGGCAGCGTGTCGGTAGTGCGATTTTGATTGCCGATGCTCGTCATACCATGAGTGATGTGTGGGTGACAATTACGGTTTTATTGGGTTTAGTCGGGGTTTGGGTGGGCAATACGGCTAATATTCCCCAATTACAATGGTTAGATGTGATTTTGTCCTTTCCCGTCGCTTTTTTGGTGTTTAGCAGTGGTTGGAAAGTCCTGATGGAGAATTTACCTTTGTTAGTGGATGAAATGGCGATCGCTCCTGAAGTGATTCATCAAATTGTGATGGAGGTGCCGGGGGTGCTTAATTGTCATGCGATCGCATCTCGGGGAGTGGTGGGAAGACAGGTATTTATAGAAATGCACCTAGTTGTCTCCGCGCAAGATGTGGAAACTGCTCACGCAATCACGGAAGCGGTGGAAGCAAGATTAAGCCAACAATTTAGCCCTGTGAGAATTTTAATTCACGTTGAACCGCCGGATTATCACTCCGATCAGATCACTTTTGATGAAGAAGTGTGAAGCAAAAAGGCCTAAAATAAGTAGCAAACTTTTGCTAGAGGTGGCCATGGCGACGGAAAATCAAGCTAGAAACATAGTAATTACTGGTGGAGCAGGATTTATCGGCTCGAATTTTGTTCATCATTGGTGCGAGAATTATCCTGAGGATCGTGTCATTGTTCTTGATGCTCTTACCTACGCGGGCAATTTGAATAATTTAGCGACACTGAAAGATAGAAAGAATTTCCGTTTTCTGCAAGGGGATATCTGCGATCGAGCTTTAGTTGATGAATTATTTGCTGGTGAAAATATCGATACAGTTGCCCATTTTGCCGCCGAATCCCATGTGGATCGATCGATTCTTGGCCCTGGGGCTTTTGTGCAAACTAATGTGGTGGGAACTTTTACTCTATTAGAAAGTTTTCGGCAACATTGGTTAAGTAATCATCAACCCGATAACTATCGTTTTCTGCACGTTTCCACCGATGAGGTTTATGGCAGTTTAGGAGTAGATGATCCGGCTTTTACCGAAACTACTCCCTATGCTCCTAATAGTCCCTATTCTGCCTCAAAAGCGGGGAGTGATCATCTAGCGAGAGCTTATTTTCATACCTACGGAATGCCGACAATTATTACTAATTGCTCTAATAATTATGGTTCCTACCATTTCCCAGAAAAGTTA
This sequence comes from Microcystis sp. M_QC_C_20170808_M9Col, assembly GCF_007095495.1. NCBI lineage: Bacteria > Bacillati > Cyanobacteriota > Cyanophyceae > Chroococcales > Microcystaceae > Microcystis > Microcystis sp. M_QC_C_20170808_M9Col. The sequence goes on from NZ_SFBZ01000033.1 coordinate 3,471, forward strand.
ATTCCTTTGATGTGTATTAATATTCTTTTGGGTAAACCTTTACCTGTTTATGGTGATGGTCAAAATGTTCGAGATTGGTTATATGTGCGGGATCATTGTCAAGCTTTAGATACAGTTATTCACAAGGGAAAAGCGGGAGAAACATATAATATTGGCGGAAATAATGAGGTAAAAAATATCGATTTAGTTAGGATGTTATGTAAGTTAATGGATGAATTAGCTCCCGATTTACCCGTGAAACCCGCTCAGAATTTAATTACTTTTGTCAAGGATCGGGCTGGACACGATCGCCGGTATGCTATTGATGCCAGTAAAATTCGCACTGAATTAGGTTGGCAACCTCAAGAAACGGTAGAGGGGGGATTAAGAAAAACCATTCAATGGTATCTCGATCATCGGGATTGGTGGCAACCTTTGTTATCCAAAGAATATCAAGAGTATTATGGGAAAGTTTACGGTTAGAGAGGGGTAAGCTGTTAAGCATTTAAATTGCTTGTTGAGACGAGGCAAGAGGCAAGAGGCAAGAGGCAACAGTAAAGGGATTGGGGGAGATTCGGCTAATCTTAAGAATAAGTGCTTTAAATGCGCACAAATTGTTGTTAGGGTTAGGAGTCAGTAGCCAGTAGTCAGTAGTCAGGAGAATTAAGAATGAGCATTAATCAGTTAAATGGTCTATTTACAGATTTTATGCGATTTAATCCTTATTTTTGACGTTTTTGAACCCTCAAAAATTAATTATGCAAGAGGTTTAATTTAATCTTAATTTTGGGTGTGTTAGCGAAAACTAACACACTTAAACCTTGTACCTCACCATTAAGATATTGGCGTTATTTTCGATAATATGCAATGGCTGCCTCCCGTTCCCTCGATCGCCACTTGTGGAATTACCGCCTGGATGAGTTAGAATCGGAAAGGAGAATTTTTGAGTAACCATGATCAAATTACGTCTAAAACGCTTTGGTAAAAAACGCGAAGCCAGTTATCGTATCGTTGCGGCCGTTAGCACCAGTCGTCGCGATGGTCGTCCCCTAGAGGAATTAGGATTTTACAATCCCCGCACCGATGAAGTGCGTCTCGATGAAGAAGGGATTATCCGACGCTTACAACAAGGAGCGCAACCGACGGACACCGTACGCAGCATTCTCACCAAACAGAAAATTTTCGAGAAAATCAATGCCTAGTACCCCCAATTATCTCGAACTGGTGAAATTTATGATCGAGCCGTTTTTGGAAGAGCCGGCCAGTCTGAGATTGGATATCGAGCGCTGTAAGGAAAATGAACGTCTTTGGGTGCGTGTAGCCTTCGATGATGCCGATAAAGGCAAAGTTTACGGCCGGGGAGGACGCAATTTACAGGCGATTAGAACTACCCTAGAAATGGCGGCCGCGAGTGTGGGTCGCTCTCTTTATCTAGAAGTCTATGCGGCCGAAAATGAAGCTGAACAGCGCCGCACCCGTCGTTCTAATGGTAACTTTGAAGGTACGGAAAGAAGACCGAGCAATCGCCGACCACCCGCACCCCGGCAACCCAACAACTAACGAGCGATTTTAGGAAAACAGGGAAGGGGTTTCATCCTCGACCCTCTCCAGTTGCTCTAATTGCTGCCAAACTTTGGCGAGTAAAGTGGTTAATCCGGCTCCCGTAACAGCGGAAATAGTCAAAATCTCGGCATTAGTTATTTTAGCAAACTGCTTTTGATAGTTATCTATCGTTTCCTCGTCCACAGCATCAATTTTGTTGAAAACCAGTATTTGCGATCGCTTTTCTAATCCCCGACCATAGGCGGCTAATTCCCCTTGAATAATTTGATAATCGGCGATCGGGTCTTCTGATGTCAAGGAGACAAGATGAATTAACAGGCGTGTGCGTTCGATATGGCGCAAAAATTCGTGTCCTAAGCCGATTCCTAGGTGCGCTCCCTCGATTAATCCAGGAATATCGGCGAATACCGTCCCATCTCCCGTGGGTTTGCGTACCACTCCCAAGTTAGGAATGAGAGTCGTAAAGGGATAATCGGCGATTTTGGGACGAGCAGAGGAAACGGCCGAGATTAGGGTGGATTTTCCCGCATTGGGCAGCCCGATAATGCCCACTTCCGCTAATAACTTCAATTCTAGGCGTAAATGGCGTTTTTCTCCCTCTAAACCGGGTAAAGCGTATTCGGGTGCGCGATTATTATTACTTAAAAAGTGGCGGTTGCCTAATCCCCCTTTTCCCCCGGCAGCCACGATTAAAGTCTGTTCGGGAGTGACCAAATCGCCGATAATTTCGTTGCTATCGAGATCGTAAACCACTGTACCACAGGGAACTTTAATAATGCGATCGCTACCGTTGGCTCCCGTGCAGTTGTTGGGGCCGCCCCGTTTACCGTCATCGGCCTTAAAATAGCGACTATACTGGAAATCTAGCAGGGTTTGCAGGTTCTGAGTCGCCACGAAAATCACCGAACCACCTTTTCCCCCATTACCTCCGGCCGGACCGCCGGCGGGGACGTATTTTTCCCGACGGAAAGCGACAATTCCATCACCTCCCTTACCCCCTTCTACTTCTATTTCGGCGCGATCAATAAACTGCATAAGACTCAGTAGTTAAAGTGAAAAAATGATCAAGATCAAAGCTGTTATAGGTTAACATCTTGCCAATTTAAAGCTTCTGCGAATCCCTGAAAATGTTTGACATTGGTAGTAGCGATGACTAGATAACGGCTCGGATCTTGTTTTTTTAATAACTGCCAATGAGCAAGAATAATAATATCTACGTCAATATTGTAATTAGCAGCCGTTTGTTGGCCAATCTTTCGAGTTTCTACCCAAATTTGTGACGATTATAACATCACCTCGGTATCTAAATTTAAAAAATCAATGACATTGCGTAATTCATTAAGATTATCTAGGCTATTAAAGGAATTTTTCTTGACCGCTTCTAATAATAGGCTTTTTCTGACTTCATAATCACAGCTATCGGAACTAACTACATAAGCACCCTTAGACAAAAGTGAATAAGGCCAATCTTCCCAGTTTACCCGCTTTTTTAGGATGAGTTAATCAACCCAAAACCCCCGAATCGATAAAGACAATCATCCTTGGCTATAAAGCTTTGAATCCAAAGGACGAGCATTATCAATCGCAGTCTGAAAATTGAGGAAAGACTGGGAAATTTCTTGGTCTTGCTCATCGGTTATTTGTGACCGTTTTTGTCGTCTTTGTTCTAAGATAGCCAAAGCCGAACGATTTCGTTTAATTTGCTCTTTTCGATCCCAATCTGGATAATTGACAAGTTTGGGTTTTAATTGATTCATCTCTTTAACTGGAAATTGTCTATCATCATCTTAGCCGATCCTTTGACCAAGAACAAGAGGTAACAGGGGGTGCATCTCATTTTTGTAAATCTACCGAGTTGGGATTTTTAAAGGGAAACTCTCTGCTAAAATTGGGCATTACTTCCGATTTTATCACTCAATTAAAGCCTTAACCCCCCCGTCAGGGGAGGAGCTTCGTCCCCCGAACCTTTGACTAACTAATAGAGTTCAACCTATTAATTTTATTTTAACCCACATTCCGCACCCTAAGTGTCACAACGTCTCGAAAGAGGAAGGAGCGTGAGTCAAAATACTTATCTAGAGGAGTGAGTTGGCGGCAAGCTGCCGGCAACTAAGTCGAAAA